>JAUUYD010000230.1 GCA_030590585.1 Spirochaeta sp. | reverse complement strand
GATATCATCACCGGCGGGAGCATTATCATACCCATGGACATCAGTACTGATGCCACAACCATATCTATAATGATGAAGGGAACATAAATATATATTCCAATCCGAAACGCGACAGTCAATTCATGAAGAACAAAGGCGGGTATAAGAACGTATGTCGGAACATCAGCAAAATTTGCCGGCTTTTCCAAACCTGCCATATTCATAAAAAGGGTGATGTTTTCCGAATCCCCAACCATCTGTTTGTACATGAAGTAACGAATCGGTGCTGTGGCTTTCTGATAGAGCTCCCCGGATTCAATTGTACCGTCGGCAAATGGAACAAAGGCCTCCTGATACACTTCTGTAAAGGTTGGAAACATAATGAAAAGAGTGAGAAATAATGAAATACCCATCAGGACAGTCGCAGGAGGCACCTGCTGCAGGGACAATGCCCTTTTTACAAAATCGAGAACGATGGAGATTCTAAGGAAACTTGTCATTAAAACAGCAATCGACGGGGCCAGACTGATAACAGTCAGCAGGAGCAGAAGCTGAATAGACAGGGCAGTTTCCTGATTGGAGTTCGATTCCCTTAATGTTAAATCTACAAATGGTATTGGAAGAGAGTCTGTTGTTCCAATTGACGGAGTATCTTCCTGAGCAAAAAGTACAGGAGCAAAAAGGAAAACAAGTATAAAAACAAGAAAAAACTTTCTCCTTAGTTTCATAAGTCTTTAAGCCTCTCTCTCTGCTTCCGAAGGAACGATGCGGGATCATCACTCAAATTATTTTCTTGAACCTTATCAGAACTTCCCGACCTGAAACGGTCCTTGAAAAGACGCGCAAATCCGCCACTTATCGGCTGAGGAGTTCTGGAAGCATTAAGTCGAATTTCATCAATTGATTCCTTGTCATCAATTTCTGATATTAGATTTACAGAATTACTACTGCTCGCGATGAGAAAAATACGGTTCCCGGCCTCCACAAGATGCAGTGCGGCATCTCCCTTGAGCGGGCGAGTCGAGAACAGACGTATGGCATCAGTGCCTTTAGCTTTGACAGCAGTAAACTTTTTGAGCATCCAGACAAAGGCATAAATAAGTAATATGACAAGTGCGAGAACGAGAATAACCCTGAGAAAATCTCCAAAACCTACTCCGGGCAGCTCATTTGCCTCAGGAGATTGCTCACCCGGCAGATCTGCGGGAGCTTCATCGAAGAGTAAGTCTGTTTCTGAAGGGCGGACGGGCTGCGTATCAGATTCCTGAGCCCAGGCTATCGTTCCTAAAGCCAGAACGACCAGTATCAGTATTAGAGTCTTCAGTTTTCCCTCCCAGTTCATTTTGCGTCTGTTCCTTCCCCGAACAGACACTAAATACCCAAATTAACTCATCGTTCGGTCATCCTGTCCATTGTTGAGACTATTTCTGTAACACGGACACCAAAGTTCTCATCAATGACGACAACCTCACCCCGAGCAATAAGATTATTATTTACAAGAATATCAACAGGTTCACCGGCCAGCTTGTCCAATTCAATAATGGTACCTTCACCCATGCCGAGTATATCTTTGATTTTCCACTTTGTACGGCCCAACTCAACAGTGAGCTCCATGGAGACATCCATGAGAAGCCCTATATTCCGTTGTTCTCCCGCACTGATTGCCGGAGTAAGTTCGGGGAATTGAACACCTTGAACATTGGGAGGCGGCTGAGTTCCAAAACCTCCCATCATCGGTGCTCCCATATTCGGAGCCATCTGCTGGAAACCGCCCATCATACCGGCCATAGGATCTGCGGCCGCTGTTCCGCCCATACCTGCCATAGGATCCATTGCAGCTTGAGTTGTCGGAGCAGCAGGAACAGGCGTAACACCAAGCCGGCTTGAAAGTTCTCTTATCAATCCAAGATCAAAAAGCTCAAACAACTTCAGGTTTCCCTGTCCTTCAATCTCCAGATCATAAGAAACACTGACAAACTCATCCCCGGGAAGGCCCAGCATAGCTTTTGGTACACTCTGTCCTTCGGGAGATTCAGTAAGTATGGTTTCGTTTACCTTGTCACCGATTGCTGTTACCGAGGCACCGGAGATCTGACTCATAGCTTCACTGACAGCACTTATAGCTGTTCCATTAAGCTCAAGATCATCCTGCCCAATCATCGGGGCGGCAATTTTCAGTGCGTCATCACCACTGAGAACATACATATGTCCGCCGGTAAGTCCGCTTTTATAGTCGATTTTTATCTCAACCACTTCATCGGGAAGTTCCGAGAGGAACTGTTCACGGCTGAGAACATCAAGCCGCGGAGCACCGACAGTCACACTCTTAACCATGATTCCTGAAAGTGTTGCACTCTGCGCTCCGGTTACTTCACCAAGAAGTCCGAGAATAACATTCTTTTCAGCATCACTGAGATTACCATTGTTCACAGCCGCACCAGGCATTTCAGTCGGGGCATCACCCATCAATAAAGCATCAATTTCATCCTGGGAGAGAGAGCCGTCGCTCATTCTTCGTCTCCTTCGGTAGCGAGTTCTTCGAACTCGTCTTCCTCTATATCCTCAATTTTCCGAGTTACCTGCACGGCTAGTTTTTTACCAACCACACCGGGCCTGCAATCAAATTTTGGTCTATTTCCAAGTTTCAGTACCATAGGGTCTCCAATGCGGGTTCCCGAAAGTCTGATAACATTCCCGGGCTGCAGTGTCATGACATCCTTCATGGGAAGGGTTATATTACCCACTTCAGCGACAAGCGGAATATCGATACCTGCCAATCTTTCCCTGAGAACATTGAGATTCTCCGTAGTTGCACCCCGGCGTACCGAAGAATACCAGTATTGAGCCGACAGTTTGGATATAATCGGCTCAATTGTAAGGTAGGGGATGCAGAAGTTCATCATGCCTTCAACTTCCTCAACCTTGGTTTCAAGGGTAACCAGTACAACCATTTCTGTCGGTGGTACAATCTGAACGAATTGGGGGTTGGTTTCTATCTGTCCGAGCCTTGGCCGCAGATCGATAACCTGGCTCCAGGCCTCACGCATATTCCCCAGAATTCTTACAATAATGGACTCCATTACCGCGCGTTCAATTTCCGAGAGCTCCCTGTTGATTTTCGCCCCTTCGCCGGGTCCGCCGAACAGGCGGTCAATTATTGTAAAGGTAATTGCAGGGTCAATTTCAAGAATTGCGGAACCTGTGAGAGGATCCATGTTGATTACAGCCAGAGCCGTGGGAGATGGAATTGATCTCAGGAATTCCTCATATGTCAGCTGATCCACCGAAGCCACGTGAACGTGCACCATGGACCGGAGTTGAGCCGCCAGGCTCGTTGTCGTCAGCCTGGCAAAGGTTTCGTGCATGAATGACACTGTACGGATCTGTTCTTTGGAGAATTTATCAGGACGGCGAAAATCCCAGATTCTGATATTCTTACGTTCAGCTACCTGTCTGGTATCTTCAGTTTCAGCATCACCGGAGCTGATGGCTGTGAGAAGCTGATCTATTTCATCCTGGGACAGGACTTCCGTCACGTTCTACTCCGATACGGGCTACAGCCCGATAATCTGATACTGCAGGAATAAAACCTGCTCCACTTCACCCTGGGAAAGAAGACTGTTGATTTTACTCATCAGCTCCTGTTTTACAGCGGCCTCATCCTGAAGCTGCTCACGGGTTTTCTGACTGAAATAAAAACGAATTGTATCCATCAGGGCATCATTTCTACTGGTAAGTTCTGTGGACAGATCTTTGAACTTATCATTATCATAACCAAGTTTTATCTTGGCAGATACCGTGTAGCGTTCCGCGTCAGCAGTCTGCGCACGGAGATCGTACCCGTCACCCGTAAGGAAATCCCACATAATATACTCCGGGACTTCCGTTTTATACGCATCTGAAATTAATGGAAACTGTCTTGAACGATTCCCCCGATCCATGAAACGGTAAGTTAGAAAACTCACAGTAACACTCACAAGCAGGGCAACGATTGCAATAGCCACAAACATCAGCATCTTGGCCATGCGGTCGGAAAAAACCTTGCGTTTTTTCGGTTCTTCTATGGAATCGGTCTGTTCCGCCTCAATGGCATTACCGAGTTCAAGATCCTCATCTGACATAGGACATCACCCTCCCTCGATGTCTACAAAATTTTACCACAAAAGGTTTAAGGACACCAGCCCCCAATTGTCTATTCATTCCAGGGCCTCCTTGAGTATGACAATATCGACACGTCTGTTTTCAGCTCTGTCTTCTTCATTGTTTTCCGGATCCTTTAATTTTGCCGTATCGGCAAAACCCGCAACCTGGAATCTGGATTCATTTGCTCCATAATCAACAAGATAATGAAGAACGGCCGCGGATCGAGCCGATGAGAGTTCCCAGTTTGTCGGCCATGGCCCGTCAGGATCCGTAGGGGAAGAATCTGAATGCCCCTCAAGTCTGATTTTTCTAGCACTTATTTCTTCATATTCAATAAAACGCGCCAATTTCTGCAATGCATTTCTTGATCTTTCAAGATCGATTTCCGAGCTGGCCCTTTTGAATAGAATATCGCCGGCAAGACTGATAATCAGGCCCCTCTCATCCTCTTTTATTTTAACAAAGCGGTTCTGGATTTCCGGCTGGAATTCACTGATGGCCTTCTTCCTGGCCTCATTTAGGCGATTTCCTCTGCTGACAGACGGCATGGAAGCAACATCATTGCCCAATTCGGCGAGTATGCCCTCAGATAGGGTATTACCACCTCTGAGGGGGCCCAGACCCTGGAATGCCTGCATAATCAACTCTATTCGCTGACTGTCGGTTGGATTATCCGGATTCATCAGAAGAACAAAAAATGTGAGAAGAAGAGTTACCATGTCGGCATAGGTGACCAGCCAGTCATCGGCTCCACCAGCACCCTTATCTTTCTTTTTAGCCCGCTCTTTATCCGCCATCTATCTAATCCCCCGAGGCACTCTGTGAAGGCCTGTCGGAAGGCGGCAGGAAGGTAAGAAGCTTATCCTCCAATATCCTCGGGTTATCACCGCTCTGTATAGATAGGATACCTTG
>JAUUYD010000053.1 GCA_030590585.1 Spirochaeta sp. | reverse complement strand
CATTCGATATTTCCAACCCTCAGTCGATTACGCCATTGTATTCATTAGGTTCCGGACCCGGAGCAACAGATGTCATCGTCCGGGGAGACTATGTCGTATTGGCATGCGGGACATCAGGTATAGAAATTTACAATGTCAGCGATCCAGCCAATCCCGTCTTAACCTGGAGTTACGGGGGGATAACAGCCGATAAAATCCTGCTGGTTGGAGATATACTCTACGCCCTGGATAACACCGGCGGGGAGCTGAATGTTCTTGATTTACTGAATTAATAGGAAATTAAGCATTCCAGGCAGAAAATTACCCGATGTCACCATCGATATGCCGCGAAAACGGCTTTGACAGTACCAACACAGCAATAGTATACTTATGTCCAGTGGCGTTTCGTGTACTCACTTCGTCATACATTACTTTCGATTCTCCACGCATCTCATCGTAAAGGGGAGTCAAATGAAACGGCATTTCACCACAATCGTAGGCGGTCGCCCTGACGATCAGAACCCCAAACCTGATGTTCCCCGGAACTTGAAAGTGCTGTTCAAGAAGGCCCGGGTAGATAAAGATTTCCATCGCTTATTGATGAATGATTCCGCTGCGGCGGCCGGGTCTATCGGTTTAATATTAACAAGCACCGAGAAAGCTATGCTGGCCAGTACATCAGCTCAAATCCTCGGACGGCTGGCTGACAGAACATTCGTACCCCGGCACCACGTGAATGTTTTCAGAACCTGTAATACAGCGGCAATGCTGGCCCTGGTAATGGCAGCAACCATAATCCATCCCGTCGATGCCAATGGCGGCGTCGAAACGGTTGAGATGGATGAAGAAGAAACCCGGCGAATGGAGAACGAGCTCAAGATGAGAGATATCCAACTCGCACTGGAAGAACTCAGAACCGACCAGGGACGGTATCCAAGTACCGAGGAATGGTATGCCACCGGGAAGAACCCCATGAAAGATTACATACAGAACGGGGAATTTGGTGATTATGAACATTTTCAGTATCGCTACATGGGTATCGTCAATAACGGTGCTGTTGTCGGATATCGGCTCGAATCCAACAATACCGATGTCAGCTGTCCAATAGATACCGAAGATCATCTATTTGTCGGCCCCGACCCTCTTGCCATCACCTTTCCGGTAAATAACACACATCTTTCACAGTCAAGCCCGGAGGACTACCGATTCCGCGCCAGTCATACAGCCGGCCAGTCCGAAGTGAAGTGGTATCTTGACGGATTTATCCAGGGTACTACAGTCGACAAACACACCATGGACATAGCATATCTGTCCGTGGATCGTCATAAACTGCTGGTTGTTGACCAGGAAGGTTATTTCGACATTCTCTGGTTCAGCGTCGATGAATGACGAACCGGATATCACCCTGCTGAACCTCAACATGCTTTACATACGGTTTTACGACCGGGTTGAGAGGGAAAAGCACCTCCCGTTAGGCCCTCTTTATCTTACCAGGGCACTCGAGGATGCCGGCTACACGGTAGATTTCCGGGATTATCAATTTACAGATGCCGAAGATCCTTTTCTTGCGGAGACCGGGGCCGATGCACTTGAAGACAGTGCCGGTATCATCGGTGTATCGGTAATGGCCAATCTCCTGCCCTTTGCCATCCTGATGTGCCGCGAGGTTAAACGGCGGCATCCGGATAAAGTGCTGATACTCGGAGGCGTCGGTCCCCGGGACATCGAACGGCAGATACTTGAGCGTTTTTCATGGATCGACGCCATCGGCTACGGTGAGTTCGAAACAGCGGCTCCCATCCTGATGGATTGCCTTACCACAGGACGAAACCTGTCGGCCTGCCCCAGCCTCTTCTTCCGGAACGAAAATCTAATCGTCAAAACAGCCCCGGCCCCCCGAATTGAGAACCTGGACTCCCTCCCCTATCCGGCCTATTCAAAGACTGATCTTAAAAGTTACAGAGGCCTGGGTATGATAAGCTCCAGAGGCTGCCCTTACCGTTGTTCCTTCTGCTCCGTCACACCCCTGTGGGATTACCGGGCTGAACTGCGTTCCGCCGACAGCATCATTGAGGAAATAGCCTATCTGAAAAACCTCACAGGAACCGATCTATTCCTCTTTCAAGATGAGTACTTCCTATCGAGTCCCGAACGTGCCGCGGATTTCAGCCGCAAACTGATTGCTGCAGGACTGGGTATCCGATGGAAGGCCTTCGGCCGTATCAATCTCATCAACACTGAAGTTATGGAGTTAATGGCCCGTTCCGGCTGTGTACAGATACGATACGGAGTGGAATCCGGATCCGACGAGATTCTTGAGCAAATTGTAAAAGGTTTCACAGTAAATCAGGCCATCGATGTCATCGCCGATTCCCTGGAGATTTTCCCGTCAGTCGACACCTTCTTCATCTGGGGGTATCCCTTCGAAACAATGCAGCAGTTCCATCAGAGTCTGACTCTCATGAATTCCCTGCGGATGATGGGTGCCCGGGTTCTGCCCTCCATGCTCTGCTATCTGCCCCAGACGGAACTGTACAAAGACATCGATAAGTCTCGATTGGAGTTCAGCCCTGAAACCATGCCGGAGTTCCTGGTGACAGGTCATGAGCGATTGGGAGGGTGCAGGATTACCATGGTTGACCACTACCGCCCCATCTACGATTTCATTCTGGAGAACAAGGACATCTTCCCCGGTTTCTTTCAGTATGACATCGAAAACAACATCCGGCCGAAACTGAAGGCCCTCACCGAAATGGGTTTTTACTCCCCTGACGTGGAGGATGCCGAATCATGCGGTGCCCAATCGCCGTATATGGATGGTTTACTCCGGAACCCGAACCTCAATACCGCCAATATCGGAGAAGTCGCCAGGGTTGAATGAGAATAAGATCCCGACACCATGGCTTATCATTGTCGCTGCTATATTCATATCGTGGATGCGTTTATCCTGGATTCCTTTCGACTTAATAATTTCAGCCAATTTTTCCGCCGTTTGAAGAGTTTCTTCCAGAAAAATTGTTCTTGATCTGAACTCACTGATATTGTCCAATGCGTCCCGCAATTTCAAACCCAGGCCATTTTGTCTGACGGACCGTGTTGCCACCACCAGATATTCCCTGATTACCTGCCCACTGACTGCCAGGTGAATACCGTCACCGCTTAGTTTTGAAAACACAGAAACGGCGGCAGAGTGAGCTGTCCGTCCCGTATCGGTAGCAGCGAGAAGGATATTGGTATCAAGAAAAACGATGTCACCTCGCTTCATCACCATAAATCTCTTCCCGCTTCCAGGTATCCTGATTCCCGGTATTGACAGTTTTTATTCTGAGTGACCCTGGTGGCTGTCTCGGAGTACGCTCTGATACTTCTTCCAAAATCGAGTGCAGCTCGCCCTGCAGGGATCTATGATGATACTTCGCCAGCCATTTAAGGTTTTCGAGAGTCTGATCAGGTAAATCCCGAATCAGTATCGATTTCATACCGGTATCATAATGATATCGTTTCTTATTATCAAGGCTTGCGATTCCCCATCCCGGAAGCTACTCTTTCCCCAAGGGGATTATTATGAAAAAGAACTTATTGATGGTGCTGTTCCTGCTCTTCCTCAGCCTGACGGCCCTCCAGGCCTTCGATATCGGAGACAGGGTAATGGCCGATTGGTCCGGTGATACCTACTTCTATCCGACAACTGTCATCCTTATCGAAGCGGACAATTACTTCGTTATATTTGATGATTTCGACAGGGAGTGGCTTGATGCTGATCTTCTCAGACCCGAGGATATTGATGCCGGCTCCCGGGTGGAATGCCGCTGGGAGGGGGATTTTACGTATTATCCCGGAACGGTCCGAAAGCGTGTTAAAGATGCCATTCATGTCCTTTACGATGATGGAGATGAAGAGTTCACTACCATCGCACATGTAAGAATGGAGTAAAAGTGAAAGTCTGCATCGTCGGAGCTTCCGGAAAACTCGGGCAGTATATGGTGGAACATGCCCTTGAGAGGGGTTATGGGGTAGTGGGAGTGTGCCGGGAAAAGAGCGTGAAGAAACTCGCTCGGTTCGAAGGATGTATCACCATTGTTATGCTTGTTTGATTTTTCCGTTGTTTTTTAAAAAGTAGTTTTTGGTATCGTTTCCCGGTATTCTATGGCCATCTGAAGCACGTCGTGCACTTCAGATGAATTTTCTCAGGGGTTCAGACTGGATTTTTCGTTAAACAGATGTTCATCTGCTCCGGAGCAAAATGGGATTTTTCTCCTCCGGGGCTTCGCCCAAATTCTGCTTTGTCATATCTTTTACAAATGCAATTTAAGGAGTGATGTGATACAGTCAATGAGAAACCTGCTGTTGCTGTTGAATTTGAGATAAAGACCTGCTGACCTCTTCAAGGATGAGCGGCCATTCCTGACAACAATGTTATTCGCGCCCTTTTTTCCTGCCGAACAGCGCCATCAGTGGAGGGCCGGCCAGGATGAACAGAGCGACCAGTAAGAAAGCCAGGCTGATTGGCCGGGTGAAGAATGTCGTCCAGCTCCCTTTAGACAGCATCAAAGACCTGCGCATATTGGTCTCGAACATCGGGCCCAGTATGAGACCCAGGATAACAGGCGCAACAGGGAATCCGCTTTTCCTCAGGGCAAAACCGACAATTCCGCTGATGATAAGAACGCCGATGTCGAACATCGAGTTACCGATGGAATAGGAACCAATGAGACAGAACAAAAGAATACTGGGTATCAAGAAACGTTTTGGCGTGCTGATGAGCCGGGAAAACCAGCGGGCTCCCGCCAATCCCAGGATGGTCATGAAGACCACCGAGATCAAGAGGCTGATGAAGATGGACGAGACGAACGGCATCTGCTCTCTGAAAAGCATCGGTCCGGGTCTCAGCCCCTGGATGATGAGTCCGCCCATCAGAACTGCCGTCATCGGGTCGCCGGGAATACCCAGAGTCATCATCGGGATGAGGGCGCCGCCTGTGCTGGCATTATTGGCCGCTTCAGGGGCAGCGACACCTTCGGCAATACCGGTACCGAGCAGATCCTTCTTCTTTGAGAATCGCTTTTCCTGGCCGTAAGCCACCAGAGAGGCGATGGATCCACCCGCCGCAGGTACTGCACCGATGATGACGCCGATGACGGAGGAACGCAGGATCGTCGGGATCAGGCGAATCACCTTCTTGAGAGACGGAAGCACATTCTTAAGCTTCTGTGTGACGATGATGATATGCTTCTCATCAGATATCTGAATGAGCATCTCCGACAGGCCGTACATCCCAATCATTACCGGGATCGTGCTTACACCGTCATAGAGCTCGGGCGTGTTGAAGATCATCCGCGGGTAGCTCCCGATGGGGTCCAGACCAACGGTGCCGATGATGAGGCCCAAGGTGCCGGCCATCAGCCCCTTAATGGTGGAGCCCGGGGAGATAATGGCGATGATACTCAACCCGATCAGGGTGATGCCAACGTATTCTTCTGCGCTGAATTTCAATGCAATACTTGCGATGAACGGAGCCGCGAAAGCCAGGATCAGGACACTGAAGAAACCGCCGAGCCCCGAGGCAATGGTAGATATCCCGATTGCCTCCCCGGCCCGGCCCTGCTGGCACATCGGGTATCCGTCGAGTCCTGTGGCAATGGCACTGGGCGTGCCCGGGATGTTGATTAAAATGGCGGACACCGAACCACCGTAGACGGCGCCCGAGTAGAGACCGAGGAGAAAGGCGAAGGATTCGACGGCCGGGACACCGAATGTGAAGGGGATGAATACGGCGATGGTCATGGTAGCTGTGAGTCCGGGTAGAGCGCCGAAGACAATGCCTACAAAAACGCCGAATAAGGAATAGGCGAACATGAGGGGGTTGGCAAAGAATCGCAGGCCTTCGAGGTACAGGTCAAAAGAAAGTTCCATGTCAGGCTCCTAGAACCAGATGATTCCGGCAGGGAAGGGGACCTTCAGAAAGAGCCGGAAAACCAGGTAGGTGATGAGGGTGATCCCCACGGTGATGCCGCCAATGAAGGCGAGCTGCCTCCCTTTCCGGTATCCGTCTGAGAGGGCAAGGATTAACGTGAGGAGGAAGAGGAATCCGGTGAAGGCGAACCCGATCAGCCGCATCACGAAGGGATATGCGATCAGTGCTGCAAGGGTTATGCAGAAAAGCGTGAAGGTGTTCTTGTTTTTCCAGAAATTCGGCATAATTTCGCCGGCATTTTTACCATCGGCCCGGCGGTTTCGTATATCGGCCAGTACGGCCCCGGAGATCTGAATGACCGAGAGAAGCATGAGGATGGCGGCCACGATCCTGGGATAGAAGCCCGGACTCACCCCGGCGGCATGTCCTTCCCGTACCGGAAATCCCGATGCATAGACGAACAAGACCGCTGCACCTACGCCGAACACGGTGCCGGAAATGATATCTCGTCTCTGAACGGTCATCAGAAGCCCCCTTATTTAAACGGCCCCGAAGGCTCAACCCCCGGGGCCGTCTATTCGTCAGTATAACTTAATCAATCGTCGACGAATTCTAATCCAAGGTCATTCACCAGATAATCGAGCTGGTCTTTCGCGTCATCAACAATCTTTGCAAATTCAACCTGACCCGCGAATACCGGCTGGAATCCGGCACCAAGCAGGAATTTCTGGATCTCAGGATCGGCAATGGCCTTGCCGATAGCATCTTCGAGGATGTCGAGATATTCCTGGGGTGTTCCCTTTGGTGCAAGAAAACCGGAGTAATTGCCCAATACTGCGTCGACGCCCTGCTCACGAAGTGTGGGTACGTCGGGATAACTCGGATGCCGCTCGGCAGAAGCAAGGGCGAGCATGCGCAGTTCGCCGCTTTCCACATAAGGAGCTACGTCCGGAAGAGGGATGTTGGTGAAATCGACGTTGCCCGCCAGTAGTGCAGTAACTGCTTCGGCGTAGCCGAGATAAGGGATGTGATTCAATTCAATGCCGGCACGGGCTTCAAAAGTGAGAGCGTGGATATGAGCGCTGGCGCCGTTTCCCGAATTCGAAATGGTGAGATCACCAGGGTTTGCCTTGGCGTAGGCAATCAGTTCGGCCAGGGTTTTGAACGGACTGTCGGATTTCACCACGATTGTGCCGGGGATTGAGATGACCTGGGCGATGAGCTCGGTGTTATCAATATCCGGGGCCACGGGAGCGATATACTGGGCGGAAACAGTGGACATTGACGTTGTGCCGATGATGTAGCCGTCGTTCTTGGAATTTTCGATTTCGAGGGATCCGACTACGCCGCCGCCGCCGGGCTTGTTCTCAACGACGAAAGGTACACCAAAGTAATCCTCGAGCCATTTGGCGATGGGCCGGGTGAGTATGTCGGTCATGCCGCCAACGGACCATGGAATGATGATCCGGACATTACGATCGGGATAAGTGGATTCTTCATCGGCCGAGCCGTTAGCGAACGCTCCGGCAAGGATCGAAAGACCCAGGACAACTACCATAATTTTCTTCATAGAACTCTCCTTGTTCCTGCCTTTTGGCAGGTATGTGCTGAATGATCGGCAACAAATGTTACCAAGATCAACTGTTGAGCAGAATACTCGGTGCAAAGATGATTTGTCAAATAGAATAAAAAAGCTCCAATAATTCTTGAATCTTTCTATGAATTCAAGAGCATCTTTTGATAAATATCTTTACAAAGTCGCCAATTGAGATATCCTGAAAGTATGACCAAGCCGAATCGTGGTTCAAGCCCGAGCCGCCGCTCATCTCTATCGCTCGTGCTCCGAACGCTTGTCGATGAGCAGAATCTGCCTCGTGCTGAATTGGCCCGCAGGACACAGTTGAGCCGTGCGGCGGTCAACCAGGCTCTGGCTGCACTGACGGACTACGGTCTTGTCGAAGAGGCCGGTTACGGAAGTTCCACCGGCGGCCGGCGGCCCCTGATGGTTCGGCTGGCCGCTTCGTCGGCATATACCCTCGGAGCAGCCATGGCCGATTGGACCTGGATTATGTGCCTGCTGGACATGACAGGGAAGCCCGTGGCCGAAGAGCGGCAGACGATGAAGGAGAACTCACCGGAAGCAGCTGTGGACGCCCTTGATGCGGTATACCGACGGATTACTCCGGCGATGAAGGACCGGCGCGTACCCGGAATCCTCGGTCTGGGCGCCCCGGGGCTCATCGACATGAACAAGGGATTCATCCACAGTTCGGTAAACCTCGGCTGGCAGAACGTTCCATTCGGGGACATGGTCTCGTCCCGCCTGAATCTCGAGACAGCTATGACCAACCGAAGCAAAACCAGCGCCCTGGCCGAGGCATGGCTCACGCTTGAAGGGTATATTCCCAATCTCGTGTACATCCATATCGGCCTCGGCGTAACAGCGGGGATAGTCGTCAACGGCACGCTCATTACGGGCAGCAATACTTTCGCGGGCGAGCTCGGCCACAACACCGTCGTGCCCGATGGGCCGCCCTGTCCCTGCGGTAACCGGGGCTGCCTTCAGGCACTCATCTCCGAAGATTCCGTCCGACATCGCGCCATGACCATGGCAGATAGGGAAGCCAGCCAACCGAAAGAACTCACCGCCGAGTATGTCCTCCGAGCCGCCGATGAGGGACATCCGATTTTCAGGCGCGTGGTTCGGGAAATCGCCGGGTACCTGGCGATCAGCGTGGGAAACCTGATCAATCTGCTGGATCCGGACGTCATTGTTCTTGGAGGCCCCATGGTGAGTTGGAGCCGACTCCTCGTGGAAGAAACCCGGGAGCAGGTGGCATACAGGGCTATGCGGCTGCCCTTGTCACTTACCCGGATTAAACCGGCCTCCCTAGGCGTCGAAGCCGGCGCTCTGGGTGCGGCTCTGATGATACGGCCAAGGGCAATGGAACTGATCCTTCCTTAGGTAGCCGAGAATACTAGAACCGGTTGCCTTTTTTCAGGAGGACAATGATCAACTCTGTCCCATCCTCCACAGATTCGTATACATGCTGCAGTACTGAATCGAACTGAACCGACTCACCTGTCCCCAACTCGTAAGTCACCTGCGGAAGGGTGAGTCGAATTCTCCCTTTGAGGACCCAGCATAACTCGTACTGATCCTGGTGAATCCTGGGTTTGGAGGTCTGTCCTCCAATATCTGCCTTGCCATACAGAACCCGCATGTTTCCGTATGTGACCGTACGGAAACGGAAAATATCCGACTGATGAGACGTTTCATTCTGCTGTTCGGTTGTACGCAATTCTGCCAGCTGCATCAGATCTGTTGCATTCATGTCGAAGCACTTGGCTAATCGATATAGGGTCTCCAACTCCGGGCTTGCGAGATTGCGTTCCAGGCGGGAAATCACTGCGCTGGAAACGCCGGTCCTTTTCGTCATTTGCTGAAGAGTGAATCCCTGCGATTTTCTCAATACCCTGAGAATAGAGAAATCGTATATAGAGTTACTGCCTTCAGCGTGTCGCACTTTTCAGATCCTATGACAGTTTCCTTTTGACTTCTGCAAGACGCTCTTCCATGCCGGACTCACCAATCAGCATTCGGCGAACGCCGAACACGGGTAGATCGGGTATTCCGCGGCTTTCGGCGATATTAACCATTTCTTCAATGAATACACCGCTTCCCGGCTTCTCATCGGTGCTTCGACCTGTTCCAAGCATGGTCTCTTTGCCTTTTGTAACCTCGACACCGCATGAAGGGCTCGGGT
>JAUUYD010000279.1 GCA_030590585.1 Spirochaeta sp. | reverse complement strand
ATTCAGCCATAGCCCGATAAAATCTGCACCGGGTAAAACAGTTCCAAGACTGCCCGCAATAAAATAGGTTATTGCAATTAATGATATACCCACACCAACGATAACACCGGCCCAGGCGCCCTGTCGGTTAGAACCGGACCACCAGATCCCCAACAGGAAGAGCGGGAATATCGTACAAGCTGCCAGAGAAAAAGCAACAGCTACGAGCTGGGCTATGAGCCCCAATTTGAGTAAAGCAATACTGGTAACGATGATTGCCATAAATATCGTCCCGATACGAGCCATAAGCATCTGGGTTTTTTCAGTTGCATCCGGTTTCAAGGTATTGAAGTAGAGATCATGAGAAAAGGCAGATGCGCCGGCCATCAAAAGACCGGAAACCGTTGAGAAAGCAGCACTTACCGCACCGGCAGCCAGAAATGCTATGATAATGGGTAATACACCGGCGAGCTGGGCGGTATATACAACAATGGCATCTTTCGACAGTCCCCCCATATTCGGTGATGAAGAAAGAATTTTAGCGAATACGCTGTAAACCGGAGCACTCAAGTAAAGGAGGCAGATAAAAAAGAGGCCCCACACAACACTCCAACGCGCATCCTTGGCTTTCGGAACCACGTAGAACCTTTGTATAACATGGGGAAGGCCGGCTGTACCAAGCATCAGGGCAAAACAGAGGGCGATCCACTGAAATGCTGTCTTCCCATGGGCTGCACTCCAGGGCATAGCGTACTCGGGCTGTGGCAGAATGGCAGCTTTTTGCCCCAGAACATTGTTCAGGATCGAACCTTTTACTTCTGCGATTCCATTAGTAACATTCGTTACGACTTCCCCGTATCCAATCTGGGGAAGAGCCCAGAAATACCCGAATTTGTAGGCAATTATAAAAAGAGGGATAATGAAGGAAACGATGATGATTACATATTGAATCTGCATGTTCTTCGTCACACCCAGCATTCCGGATATCAGTGTATAGGTAAGAACAACGGCTCCGCCGATGAGTACGGCCCAAACATAGTTGATACCTAAAATCCATTTAAACATAAGTCCGATACCGGCGAATTGACCAACGCAGTAAGTTATGGAAATAAATATGGTTAAAAGAGCTCCAACTCCCCGCAGACCCCGGGAATAGTAGCGGTCTCCGATAAAATCCGCAGCCGTATATTTACCATAGCGACGAATCTGCCCGGCCATTAAAAGAAGAAGAAGAACATATCCGCCGGTCCATCCCACTACATAAGCGAGACCGTGATAGCCGGATCCGTACATGATAGCGGCCATACCGAGAAACGAAGCCGCACTCATCCAGTTTGAGGCAATAGCCATTCCCGATCCGACAGGTGAAATATTCCTTCCGGCAGCCCAGTAGTCTTTAGTTCCGGTTGCTTTGTTCAAAACCCCGACCATCACAAATGTAGTGAGGATTACTATCAGAATAATAGCGGGAATGAGTTTGAACTCACCTTCGAGGGTTGTTGCCCCACCGGCTGTTTCAGCATATATGACAGAGCCGCTGCACAGTGCAAGCAGTAGAATCATTATTATTGTTTTATTTCGCATGTGTTAACTCCTACTCCTCTTCTATTCCGAGACGCTTATTCATTTTATCCACGGCCTTGGCATAAACAAGGCATAGTACGATAAAGAGTACCAGCAGGAATTGGGCTGTATAAAAATAATGCAATGGAAATCCCATGAAGGTTGTATCCGTGAGGAAGGAACGATTGTGTATCAGATATTTTTCCATGGACTCAGGCAGTGCTGATAATGCATTGTAATTTTTACTGCCGCTCTTGTAATGGAACAGGAGTTGATCTCTTAAAAGGGGATCCAAGCCGTTCTCTCCAAGGCCGATTTTATCCGCAGCGGCTTCGGCTGTATCCTCTTCAGGATTCAGAAGATACACGGTAACAGCAAGGGCTTCCTGCATGAGAACCCTGTCACCTTCTTTAATTGTTGCGTTTTTACCCAGTGTTGTCAGCAGAACCCTTGAGAAAGCCTTCAATTCAGGCTCCGAAGGAGCAGACTGAACTTTCGGCCAGAGCTCCCTGAAATCCACCAGTGTCTCTTCCACCGTAGGTTTACCAATTCCTATCAGCAGAAACTGAAATCCGAAAACGGCAACCGCCCATATGATTACAAGGATGGAAATCAACCTGGTATTTGCCTTCGCCGCTTCAGACTTAGGTCTGAAAAAATTTACATCGTATTGGGATTGATCAGCCATATCTTCTCCCTTTTTCATTCAGCAGTGTCACTTATGTTCTCCTTGTGAATAAATTAGCAAAATCGTATTAATTGATATTCATTCAGCTGTGTGCTGTTACTATAACCAGGCCCATGTATTAAACACAACACTTTTCTTTGGTATAACATGTGAGGATGAGCCTTGCATGAAACATATTCGGTACTCCCGGGTGAATCGGCTATATATTATCTGATTGACTTGATTTGGAAATTCCTAATCATTATATTCATCCTATCATTTCACAAGAGGTATTACCAATGACAAAATCCAAGTGGCTTCTCATAGGGCTGGTTCTCGCAGCTTTTCTGTTCATATCCTGTGCAGGAGTCAAATTAGATTACAACAATCCCGCTTATTTAAACCTGAAGCTATCTGAACTCCCCTCCGAACTTCTGAATTCGAAAATCGTCCAGAATGAACAAGGTGAGAGATTGCTGGATCCGGCGCTAACAGTCGGTGAGTTCCTCGTGTATATGATGGCATCCCATCCTTTAGAGCAATATTCCTGGTTCTCACTCAATGTCGTAGCCAGGGAAGAGGGCAGCGAGATTACCATCAAGAAATACACACGAGGCAACCTGGTGCTGGTAAATACTTTGCATCTGACCTATCAGAACGGATTCATCGAATCCCGGGTAGATAAGATTGTTTGGGATGATCGAAGATTCGGTGATAAACTGGAGTTGGTAAGTCCTGAAGAGAAACTCGGATATTCCCTTCTCATCCTCTCTCTCTTCGCTGTTCAGTAAACGTCCCAACCCGGCGGCTCATTTAAATCGCCGGAAAAAGCTTCCTGACAGCCTTAAATCCATCAGCCGCGCGATCAATTACAGCGTCATCCACACAATATGAAACCCGGAACCACCCGGGCCCGGCAAATCCCCGGCCGGGAACAGTCAGTATCAGCTCTTTTTTCAGAGCATCCACAACTTCTCTCTCATCTTCAACCGGTGATTTCAGCCAGAAGTAGAAAGTGCCCTGGGGTTCGGCATATTCGAAACCGGCTTCATCGAAAATACGCCGCAGCTTGTCACGCTTAGCCTGATAAATCCCCACATCCACGGAAACACCCTGAAGCCTTGCAACCGTGCGCTGCATCAGCCCCGGTGCATTTACATAGCCCAGAATCCGGTTGCAGAGAGTCAAAGCGGCAATCAGTTTTTCGGAATCTTCAGCTGCAGGGTTTACCGCCAGATAGCCGATTCTTTCCCCGGGAAGGGAAAGATCTTTTGAATAACTTGTTGCCACCAGACTATGAGGATAAGCAGCCATAGCAGATGGAACTTTCATCCCGTCAAATACGATTTTACGGTACGGTTCATCACTGATCAGATAGATACGCCTGTTAAACCGGCGGCTCGCATCTTCAAGAACCCGGGATAGTTCCCTGAGGGTTTCTTCGGGGTATACCCGGCCGGTGGGATTATGAGGTGAATTAACAATAACGGCAGCTGTTTTTTCGGTTATGGCATCGGCAAAAGCCTTTGGATCCAGATCGAATGTATCGGTGGATGGTACAAGTTTCAGGGACGCCCCGTAGTTCCCGCAGTAAAAACCATACTCCACAAAACAGGGAGCTGATGCCAGAACTTCATCCCCGGGATTGGTGATAGCCCGAAGAGCCACATTCAGTGCTCCGCCTGCGCCGCAGGTCATCAGCAGGTCCCTGCCCTTTAAATCAGTTTCCTGTTCGATCGAGGCGTACGCGGCTACAGCTTCACGAACGTCCGGAAAACCGGCATTGGGCATATATCCGTGAATCCGTGGTTCCCTCCGGCCGGCCTCATCTATCAGAGCCGATTGAAATTCTTCCGGGGGCATCATGTCGGGGTTGCCGATGGAAAAATCACAGACATTATCCACACCATGGATTATTTTAAGTTTTGCACCTTCTTCGAACATCTTGCGGATGAAGGAGGAGTTTTTCATCATTTCAGCTATAGATTTTGATACAGGCATATTAATCCTTTTTAAGTGGTTTGAATGTTGAAAGTCATAATATCAGAGCGATCAGCGCTTTTCTACACAAAAGGAGACCGGGAGCATGTCACTCGTCCTCAGACATCTGTTATCACCGGAGTTCTGACTTTCAGCCCCCCGGGTATTGCAACAACTGCCGAATGTGGATTCAAATAACCCGATATGGTTACTCTCCTCGCAACACTGTCGGCACTATCCTACGGTTTTGCCGATTTTACCGGCGGTATGGCCTCCAGAAAGAGCCCGGTATCTGCGGTTGTAGCCTGGTCTCAGGCTGTTGGAATT
>JAUUYD010000367.1 GCA_030590585.1 Spirochaeta sp. | reverse complement strand
TAAACCAGATTCAAACCGCGGCGCGAGAGGAGGTCACCCAGAATTTCCGCGGATTTCCCATATACAGGATTGCTGCCTGTACCTGAACCGCAGAATACACAAATTGATTTCAAATTTCCCATCAGACCATCATACTTGACCATCACCCGGTACTCCATCAACCTGTTGATATGACTTTTAAAGAACGAGTGGTGAATTCGGCAGTTTCGCTGATACTGAGAATCACCTGCAAAATAGAAATGGAAGGCGCGGAAAAGATTCCTCAGAAAGGGCCGGCCATACTCATCACAAACCATACACCGAATCTCGAGGGACCGCTGTTCTACTTGAGTCTCCGCCCTCGGAGAACCAGAGCTCTTGCCAAGACGGAACTCTGGGAACATTTTTTTACACGAATGGCCATGGAGGCCTGTGAATCAGTTCGGGTTGACCGCGGCGGTATGGACATGAAGGCCATACGCAACTGTTTCGGGGTACTGGATGACGGGGATTTTCTCTGCATTGCTCCCGAAGGTACCCGGAGTAAAAACGGAGCTCTGAAAAAAGCCATGCCCGGGACAACTTTTTTCGCCTCCCGTCAGGGCGTTCCAATTTATACCATGGTGCAGTGGGGTCTTCTTGATCTGTCATCAAACCTGAAGAAATTCCGACGGACAAAAGTTAATCTGCGCTGTGGAGATCCCTTTATTATGGAAAAACCCGGGGGTGGGAAAATCAGGGCGGAAGACCGGGAAAAGATGGCTGATGAAATGATGTACAAACTGGCGGAGCTGCTCCCTGAGGAATTAAGGGGGCATTACTCGGATGGGTCCGGGAAAACTTTTAAGTATGTGAAGCCCTTGTAGAACTCCCTTGAAATAATGCGCGGTGAAGTAATCATCTCGGCGGAAAATTGCTGCTGGCGGGTTTATTCAAAGTATCTCATAATCAATTTATGATGAATGTCTCAGCGCTTAAGTCTGAACTGCAGTTACGTCGCCGTCTCGGTATTCCTGATGATGCCCGGCAGGTGCTGATTTTCACCGAATCCAGTCATTGGGATCCGAACTGGCTGAAAACCTCCGAGGAATACTATACGCAGTTTGTCCAATCCAATCTCGATGAGGCCATTACAGAGCTGGAGAGGGAATCCCGGCGTATCTATTCGGTTGAATGTGTGTTTTTCCTGCGGATGTATTGGGACCGTAATCCATCGAAGCAGGAAAAAATACGTGATCTTATCAACAGCGGCCGACTACGCTTAACCAGCAGCGGTGTTACCACTGCAGACACCCTGCTCCCTGATGCGGAAGCGATACTCCGGGATCTTCTGATCGGTCAGGAGTGGCTGCGTAAAAACGGGATGAATCAGGAATCAAACCTGGCCTATTTTACCGACAGCTTCGGCTGCACTCCGGCATTGCCCTCGCTGCTGAACGCGGCTGGATTTGACAGAACGGCGATTACCCGTGTTGACGGGATGTACTTTATCGCCTGCGACCTGGAATTATCCCGGAATTTCCCCAGAAAGGGTTCCAGTGCTGAGCGTCTCCTGAAAGAGGAGCGCAGCCTTGATTTTATCTGGCGGGACAGTAACGGTGCGGAGCTGCTCTGTCACTGGAACGCTTTTACCTATGGTCAGGGGGATATGCTGGCACATGTGGGGATTGGCAGAATCTATATCGCCCACCTGGCCGTTTCCATGCGGAACGATCGTCATATTGCCAGACGCATCAAAAAATATACTGCGCAGCTATCCCCCCTCAGCCGTACCCCTTATATGCTCTGCCCCATTGGTTTTGATTTTGTGGAACCGATTGTTGACCTTGTTTCCCTGTTGGATCGATACAATCAGAACTATTACCCTGAAACCGGTATCTGGACGGTGAATGCCGGACTGGATGATTATCTATCCCTTGTCGAGGGGCATAAAGACAAACTGCCGGTGATAAATCTGGATCCCAATCCTTACTGGACCGGTTTTTACTCGGCTCGGCCTGTTCTAAAAAAGCAGTGCCGTAATCTGGTTGATAATCTGCTGCTGGCTGAGAAATTGTCCTTTCTACCTCAAAATTCCGGAGCTGAAAAGTCCATTTCAACTGACCTTGAACAGCCCTGGTGGATGGCAGTCGTCTCCAACCATCACGATTTTATAACCGGGACAACTCCGGACAGAGTCGTTGAGGAAGAACAGATTCCCTGGCTGATTCAGGCTGCTGAAACAACAAAGGGCGTTCTTACCCGGCTGAAGCCTCCGCTGCCCGAAGAAGAGCCTGATTCTGATCTTGCAGCTGAGAAGAAGAGGGCGGATTCCGGGCAGTTGAGCTGGACTCGGGGTAATGAGGGAATACGGGTTAAAACTTCATATTACGAAATTATTCTGAGTGAAAGTGACGGCGGAGGAATTGTCAGTCTCAAATCCCGGGACGGGGGGGTACCTTTGCTGAAGGGAATCTCCAACGATCTGGTGAGCTATAAAGATGCCGGTGGTTTATGGCGAATGGGCCATGAGTTTGCCGGCGGCAGCTGGAAGGAATCTATGCGGGCCAGTTCAGTTTCGGTAGGCATGGAGGTTGTTGAGCATGATGGTGAGCTGGAAATTGTCAGTACGGTTGAATTGGATGGTGAGACTTTCTGCCGCCGGATGTGGTTCCGGGATGATACAGCTGAAATTCGCTGCCGGGTTGAAGGTAAAGCGGCAGAGGGCTATTCGGTTATTGTCCGGCTGATGACGGGTATCAACACTGCAAAACTGATAATGGATACACCAGGGGGTATTATCCAGCGCCCCCCGGGACGGATATACGATCCCACTTACTGGCCGCTGCATCATTTTGTTCATCTGTCGGATGATAAAACCGGACGGGGTATGGCCGTTATCCAGAGGGTGCCCGGAGCTGTTTCATATCGGGAGGACGGTCAGATTGAACTGGTCGCTATGCGAAATGCCACGAAAGAGACGGTGTTGGGATTCATCGGTATACCGGGAAACCCTGCTGCCGGGCATGAGCGTGAGAGTTATGAGTTTGAATATTCACTTGTTTTCACTGAGAAGGGAGGCTGGCAGGAAAATGGTATCCACAGGATGACCGGTAATCCGTCATCGGAACTTTCGGCGTTTCAGCATCATATTGTCGATTCCCTCGTTACAGTCGACTCACCGGATGTAAGAGTGACTGTGGTAAAACCGGCCTCCAGAGGTGAAGGTATTATCATTCGACTGTACGCGTCTTTTATTCCGGCGGTTGGGGTTGTTGTTGAAGCCCCCTCTTTGGAGATTAGCAGGGCCTTTCTCTGTGATGCCCGTGAGCGGGATCTGGAGGCTTTGGAGCTTCGGGATGGCCGGGTATGCCTCAAGATGAAGGGGAATATTGCTACGATCAGAGTATTGACGGGGTAGAGGGCTTCTTTTGACAAAATTCAACATTTTGTATAAATAAACCTTACTAAGGGGTCGATTCAACTCTGATTCTCCTTATATACTGGCGAAAGTCACGCATCATTTAATGATGCCGATTACAGCTGGAGTTGAAGATGAAGAAAAGCGATCTTATAAAAAAGCTGAGTGTGAAGCGCAATCGTGCCCGTCTTGGCGGTGGAGAACAACGAATTGAGGCGCAGCATAAGAAAGGTAAGCTAACGGCTAGGGAACGGTTGAAAATCCTGTTGGATCCGGACAGTTTTGAAGAGTTTGATATTTTTGCCATTCACCGGAATCATGATTTCGGAATGGACTCCAATCACAGCTTCGG
>JAUUYD010000010.1 GCA_030590585.1 Spirochaeta sp. | reverse complement strand
GCCCGATAGTGCCGGGAAGAGATTCTCCCCTCGAGTTGCTGCTGATAGGGGTGAACTCGGTTAAACCGTAGCCATGTATCACTTCAACACCGAATCGCTCGCTATATTCCTTGTATTTTTCAGAAGATAGTATACTCCCGCCGGAGACAAAGACTTTCAGGGATTCAAGAGAATCATCATCCTTTTTCACCCGACTAAGCAACTCATAGACCTCCGGAACGGAAAGAAGGTGCTGCACTGAATTACTTGCGATAGTGGAGAAAAGATGCCGCGGATTCATGGATAGTGTAATGATTGCCGTAAGATTATGCATGAGTGGTGCTATCATGCACCCGATAAGGGTGAATATATGGGACATCGGCAGGATTACCAATATGCTTTCACAGGGAAGGGCCTGAAGCTTTGTCTGAAATATTTCCGCGCCATGCAGGTATTGGGAATGGGTGGCCATCGACCCTAATGGATACCCATACCCCTGGTAGGTGTAGTTGATGGTAGCCACATCTTCAGGAACCTGAATACTTATGAGCTGTTCCGGTCCTCTTTGGTATACTGAGAAGCCGCCGGAGTCTCTGGTTATGATGGTTTTTCCGGTCAGCCAGGGTTCTATCACAGGCAGGTGATTTTTCTCGCTGATAACAATATCCGGATCAAGATTTCTGAAAACTTCGGTGAGTTCCATGGATCTGTAATCCATTTTCACCATGACAGGGATGGCTTTTAGCTTAATGAGAGCCAGGAACACAAGGGGGAAATCGATGGAATTCTCAAGAAACAGGGGAACGGGGACTCTTTCGTGAATACCCATATCAGAAAATATTCGGGATAATGCCTCTACCTTCAATCTGAAGTCATCACTGTTCAGTGAAATATCAGAAATTCCCGGAGTGATTTCCTTCATCACCGGATGCTTTCCCCAATTCGCCAGGGATGCAAAAACTTCTTCCACCAGGGGCATATATGATCCACCATGCGGAATAAATGAATACAGTTTAATAATTTAGCTAATGCTATTTTCCGCAAGAGACATCATACGGGTAGTCATGCTTTGGGTCAAACCCTTTTCTTAACTCCGGTTATAATTATGGCCTGAGCAGGCTCCCCCAGACTCTCAACGGTACGTATGTTTGTAAAGCCTGCGTTTCTCATCATGGAAATAAGGTCTTTTTCATCAAAAAAACGAAACCAGCCGTCTTCTTCCAGTGAAAAGAGGGCTGCTGCTTCATTGAGCATTGACCGGGCTTCTCTCAGATTTCCTTCTCTATCCACATTCCTGGCCGAATCGGCATCCATAGTGGATTGTTCCCGAATGTACCGGGTAAAGATACCTGAGATATCACTGTCGGGTTTCATGGTTGAAATCAGCAGCCGTCCCCCGGGTTTGAGCATTCTATGAAACTCCTTCACAGCCTCTTCCGGTGCGAACAGGTAAGACAGGAACAAGCTGCCGTATATTGCATTATAAGCTTCATTCTCCAGTGGAAGCCGTCCATCCCGTCCCCAATCCCCGAAATCCAGAATGGCCATAAAGAGATCTGAGCTTCGAACTTGTGCCAGGCGATGGGTGTTGAGAAGTCCGGTTCCCAGCCGTCTGGAAGGTTTAAGATCTTCCTCGTCAAGTTCGCCGATGACAAAGCGGGCAGCCCGGTTCAGATCTTCCAGAATAAGAGCATCTCCGTCAGAGACAGAAGTTTCGATCTCCCTCCGCATATCTTTAGTGATACGGATTCCTTTAAGGACAGCAGACATTATTTCATTCGGTACCTCCCCTAACCGATCGACGATTTCAGACTTCAGCCCTTTAATTCTGTCCCGTAAATCTTCGATGTCCGCCAATTCCCCATCAGGACGCCCGATGACATCCCGCAGCCCTGCCAGGGCATCAGGTTCCAGATCCATTGCGATCCAGGAATCATTCACATCCTTAAGATTCGGATGTGACGAGCATAGCACACGGTATTTCTTCCTTGCTTTTGCCAGAGCCTCATTCACCAGATCGACAGCGGTAAACCTGGTTCCATTCAGGTTTTTGTTGCCTTCAGCAAGGGTGGAGAGAATAACTTCACTGACCAGGCCTGTTCCGCATCCCATGTCAGCAATGGATTCTCCCGGGACAGGGTTCAGCAGGGATACTTCCATCTGTAGGAATTCCCTGAATTCGGTGAGTTTCCGGTAGAAGTCATATCCCTCTTCACCCTCGTTCTCACCAACAAGGTATCCTTTCCAGTAACGCTTCGCATCCAGTTTTTCGCTCTCCATCACCCGTTCTCTCTCTCGTGTGAGCAGATCGAGCAATTCAGATTTATCCGGTGAAACCGGAGGCTCTGTTTTACCTCCCAACCTGCGTAAAATTGCATCGGAAAGCATTTGGAATGTTGAAATGGCATCATCACTGGTACGTAGATTATGGGCGGTGGGTACTTCTATTAACTCTCGGTCTCCGGGTGCTTTAATGCTCATGATGTCCTGAATTTCATCAGGGATCATCCACATGTCAAAGGCGCCGTAGAGCCAGGTAACCGGTGACTTGATTCTTGACATGGTTTCCCGGGCATCGGCTGCTGTGGCATACCCCAACTGGGTCATATCGGCAGCCATCCTGTCCATATCAATAAGCTGCCCGAGCATACCCATGGTTCCGATGGGAAGGCCCATACGGTGGCTGGCGATGACATCCAGGCCGCCGAGGATATTTCTCAGTGCTCCCTGAGCAGAACTGACACCCATTACACTGATCCAGTAATCCGCTTGAGGGGCGCCGGGTGTTCCCTGGAGGCGCCTGGCATCAAGGGCTGCCATACTGAAGGAAATCAACACTGTCTTATCGGCCTGGAAGAACTCGTTATCCTTCACCCATTTCATACTCGCTTCCAGGTCTGTATAACCCTGATCGATTCTGTAGCCGATCATTTCATAACCCCGGCGGGCATTACTGTTGATATTCGTACTCTCGCCGGGCCGGTTGATACCGTCATACCGGAGGACTGCAATATTCTCTCCGGCAGCGTTGAAATGAGTCATCAGGGTAAGTGCCAGGGGGGCCAGTGCTTCCTTCTTCTTACCGAAGGCCGGAGGAATAACAACGGCGATACAGGGTTTTTCGGGATTCAAAATGTGTAAATGGGCGGCAATTTTACGGCCCTTGTGGTCCGTGTATGACACACTGCGGGGCCGGACCATTGATGGATCGCCTAAAGGACGTTGAGGTCCATTCCAGGAGCTGCTCCAGGTATCATCATTGTATATAATCAACTCGGGATCCTGCCTTTGGATGCCGGTTTCCAGGCCGATTCTATAGACCGCGTGTCCTTCATCATCAGAATCTCTATCGATATGCCGGATTTCCCCGGGAATTGACTTGCCGTTCATTGTAACTTCAATCGCCTGGCCGGCAGCCGGCGGCCCATCGATAAATATCTGGGCAGAAACCTCACAGAGGATACCCCGCCGACTGGAGTCTATAACCCGGCCGGATATTGTTTTCCCGGTGAATTCATTGGGTAATAAGGTCAGTTCGATGCATCCCTTGTCATTTATACGGCGTCCTGCCCGTTTTTCTCCCCGGTAGATTGTTAACGGGACTGTAAAAGTCCCATATCCATCCGACCACCCGAGGCGTTCTGATGAAAAGGAGTAAGATGCCCCGCCTTGAGTAAATGAAAAGAATGCTGTTCCGGAATGACATTCCGGGACCGGTGCAAGAAACCTGCTGCCTCGAATCTCTTTAATACCTGTATCCAGGATTCGTAATCCCTCTTCATCGAGATGGTTGATTGTCTGTCTGCCCTCTGAAAGGGCTTTTATCATATCGGCTGCCTCATTCCCGTCAATACGGAACTCAGCTGAAGGTTCTTCTCTTTCAAGGAGTTTGTGGTACTCCAGCATTGCGGCCCCTGAGGCGATATTTACGATGAAATTTCTCAGACGGTTACAGTCGGTCTCCTTCATGTTTTCAATGGCAATTCCCGCTGAGAATGAATCTTCGGGACTGTTGTCAACACGATAGGCAATACGCCCGGTGAATGGCATCTTCCGGTTCTGTTCAGGGAGTTTCATCACCAGATTCAGTAAATCGCCGCTTGATGCTGATCCTCGGCCGCGGATCAGCATACCGTCTATCGAGAGATCTTCGGCAGAGAATATCTCCAGATCCCTGTCGGAGCATTTGATATCCGTAATTGCACAGCGTGTTCTGGGAATCTGGCGTGATTCGGTCGGGGCTGAGTCGGTCTCGGTACGGCGGTTCTCAAGACTTTCCAGCCAGCGCTCAACCAGCAGCATTCGAGCTTCGTTTTCTCCATCGAACTCAAGCCCGATTTCCCATTGTTCTTCCGCTTTATCACTGCGCCTTACATGGCAGGGGATGCCCTTTCCTCCGGTTCCGGGGAGATTTACTGAAATTCTGTGGATTTTGTCAAAGCCATGGGGGCGGTTCACAACAACCTTCATCCCGTTCCGGCTGATATCTATAGTCCGGGCGGGTATGCTGCCCTCTCCTCCGTCAAGGTGGATGAACTCCTCCATCAGATGTCGTTCTATGCTGCGTTTTTCCATGGAGTGCCTCAGAGTGGATGATAGCCTTGCTGAGGATTATCGACAAGCAGGTTTTCTTTTCATCCTGTTTCCGGGGTATACTCAATGATAAACCCGGAGGGTTAAATGGATAATAAACTGCCTGAAGAAGTCGCCGCTCATCTTAAGGAACTTGTCTCTTCGTCAAGTGACGACTGGGCAAAGAAAAATGACGCATTACCGCGATTGACAGAACTCTGGCTTGAAAAGAACAGGCTCTTTGAAGAACAGATCGGACTGCTGGGCATGAGTTTTGTCGATTCGATCGGAACCGAAGATTTACGGGGTATTATACTCACCACTTATTCGGGTTCCCTGGTTGCACTGGGTCCGGGTACATCACGAAAATTTGAATATGCCAGTATTAAATTGCGCTCTGAGGTGCCGGATATCATCAGAGCCGGAGAAGTGAAACTTGATGGAGAACTCAATGTTGGTACCAAAGCTTCTTTTACAGGTTCACCGGTAAAACATACCTCCGCCGTATACCGCATTGCCATACTTCCTTCCGGATTGGGGGAAGAGGAGCAGGAACAGCGTATCCGTGAGGCCATGGTGTTCCTCACCAATTCTTTTGTACAGCTGAACCGCCACTTCACATACCCGGGTTCCGGTGCACCTGGTGATTTTGACAAGAAATCCATGGTGCGGTACCTGGCCGACAGCAACGGCATGACTCAGAAGGCTGTACGGAATCTGCTGGATGATTATGCGGTTCTGCTGGAAACCGGAATGCTGATGGGTAATACGGTGCCCCTGGGGCAGATCGGGCGGCTCTCCTTGAGTCTCAAACCGGCCAGGAAGGCCCGGATCGGTAGAAACCCGGCTACGGGAGAAGAGATGACGATTCCGGCGAAGGATGCCCATATGTCTCCGGTTTTCAAGTATTCATCCCGTGCGAAGAAAAGGGCAGTGAATCTACCGGTCCAACCCGAAAAATGAGCCAAATCAATCAATGGAAACCCGCCCTGTTGAAAATCTCTCCATTCGGCGCTGAATATGATCGGGATATTACGGTGGAAAGCCGGACCGGCGGCGGTGAGTATATCTTGAACCTGTACACTTATACCTGCAGCTGTCCCGATTTTATAGAACGAAGAGCCGATAGGCCTGTGGGGGATCTGGGCAGGAGTTGTAAACATTTAAGGGATGCTGTTCTGTCCCTTGATGTTGATGCCTTCGGTGATGAGCTTACCAGGGTGATTTTCAAGTCTCCTCACGGCCCCTATGAAAGGATATGGTTTGCCCCGGGGCCGGAAGGGGATATTCTGGCTCTAGGCATGAGATCTGATAAACCGTGGCTGAATCTGTTTGTCCGCAGCGGTCCGGGAGAGGCCTACACCAGATATGGCTATCACCCGGAAGAGGAGCGCTGGGCTTATAATTCCATGCCTCCCGGGACGGATGTTATCCTGGGGATGGTGGAGTCCGTTCCGGGTATTACCGGGATGGATGGTATATAACTTGTTATCGTTTGTTAATTGAAGGATGATGTTTTCATGGAATCCGATCCTTATCAACTCCTGAAGTCAACCTCTCTCTTTTCCTCATGTTCCGATGAAGATCTGGCTGTCATTGCTTCCCACAGTGCTGTACTTGAATCCCCTGATGGGAAGAGTGTGTTTAAAAGCGGTGATAATTCGGAAAGGCTCTACATTGTTGACAGCGGGGAGATAGTCATCAGAAAAGACGATGATGAGGGCCGGCAGGTGGATATTGCCCGGTTTCTTTCAGGTGATTTCTTTGGTGAACTGGATCTATTTACAGGAGAGAAGCGAAATGCCTCTGCCCATGCCTCGGGAGATGTCTCTCTTCTTGTTTTTCCCGGCGGGAAGTTCCGCTTTGATGAGATCCTGGAAACTTATCCTGAGCTGAGTGCCCGTCTGCTTCATACGTTTCTGGTGCAGATATCGGCCAGAATCCGCGGGGTGAATACCCTGGTGAAGGAGAATTCTCCTCTTGTTCAGGAGCTCAAGCGTCAAGCATATGTGGACAAGCTTACCGGTTTGAATAACAAAACGTATTTTGAAGAAACCCTGGATCGTGTAATCAATGCCGGAGGCAGTGACACTACCATCGGATTACTGATGTACAAACCTGATAATTTCAAGACTATCAATGACAACTACGGTCATGATACCGGTGATAAAGTTCTTCGTCATATTGCTGATGGTCTGTGTGAATTGGTTCCCGATCGGGATATGCTTTTCAGGTACATGGGGAATGAAAATGCGCTTATCTTCCCGGGATCAGGTAGAGCGGAATTACTCAAACAGGTGGAAATCATCGGGGATTATCTTCGATCAATCAATTTCGGAGAGATTCTGGGGGATGAATCTTTTCGTCTGTCGGTAAGCTTTGGTCTGGGTATTGCACCGGAGCACGGATCTGATGCATCAGCACTGATTGATGCCGTTCATCCCCTGGCGCTTGAAGGACGGCGATGCGGCGGGAACCGTTGTCTGTTCCCTGAGGATTCAACTTAAGTCATGACTCCCGATACTTTGAACAACCTGGATATCTTCTCATCTTTGACACCCGGGGAACTGGCTCGTGTGAGACTGCTTATGAAGAGGCATGAGGTTCCGGGTGACTGGGTTCTGTTTCGGGAGGGGGATGTAGGCAGGCTCATGTACATCGTCCTGTCAGGAATCGTGGCGATTTCAATTCTCAGTTCCGACGGAGCTGAAGTCGAAGTATCCCGTGTCGGTGAGGGTAGTTTTTTTGGTGAAATGTCCATTCTCGAAAAAGATGTACGTTCAGCAACCTGCAGGACGGTTGATGACTGTCTTTTATTATCTCTGGATGATAACGGGTTTCGCATGCTGATGAAGAGGGAACCTGCCGCAGCAATTAAAATCATGCACCGCATGCTGAATACTGCCACCGGCCGATTACAGAAAACCGGCGCTTTCCTTTCTGACATGGTGAAATGGGGTGAGAACGCCAGGATTAGGGCTGTCACCGATGATTTCACCGGATTGTACAATCGCCGGTTTTTTGACGAAGCTTTAGAAGACAACCTTACCGAATCCCTTCGCGGCAGGAAACCATTATCACTGGTAATTCTGGATCTGGACCGATTTGGAGCATTGAATGCCGAATACGGGGAATCTGTCGGGGATGAGGTGCTTCTGGCTGTTGTTCCGGCATTTATCTCCGCTTTCGGGGCCTCAGATGTACTTGCCCGTTACGGAGGAGACGAGTTTGCCTTCATCCTTCCCGGCAGTACGGGAGAAAACGCCCTTGAATGCTGCCGGAGAGCCGGTGAGGCAATAAGGACAATGGATGTGATGGCAGGGCGCAAGGGGTCTTTTAAAAAAATAACAGCCAGTATAGGTGTTGCCGAATGTCCATTGCACGGAACTTCCCCGGAGGAATTACTGGATAAGGCAGACAAGGCTCTTTACACAGCCAAGGAAGCCGGACGTGATTGTGCCAGATTGTATGCTGAAGGTGAATCAGAATGAAAAAAATTCGTATTCCATACAGACGACGTAAATTACAGATAATTGATATGTTTATCGATGCCATGTGCAGCAGGGAATCCTTCCTGATGATAGGGCATCAGAACCCTGATGAAGACTGTGTCGCATCGATGGTTGCCTTCAGTCTTCTGATGGCGAAATTTCACAAGAATCAGGCCATGGTGCTCAACCGGGAAAACTGGGATAAATTTCCATATCTGTTAAGCATCTGCAAATACAATTCTATTGCAGTCATCGGTACACGGGAAGAAATCGGGGATGATTACGATACTGTCATCGCCTTTGATACACCCAAGCCGGACATGATTGATTTTTATGATTATCTGCTTCCTCTGATGTCCAGAGAGGATGTTATTGTGATGGAAATTGACCATCACCTGGAAGCCGATGGTGAATACATCGGGGATGAGGGCTACCGGCTGGTGGATGAGGCATCTTCAACTTGTGAGCTCATCGGTTATCTGGCTGTTAAACTCGAAAAGAAGAAACCCATAATCAAGGAGTACGGGATTGTAGAGATTTTCAGCCGTAATTTCGTACTTTCCATTGTTACCGGCATGGTTGGCGACTCAAAAATGGGTCAGTTCCTCAAATCCCGGAGGGAAAAACGATACTACCGGTATTTCAGCCGTCTGTTCAACAAAATGCTCATCCGCAAGACCGACAAGGATTCGGGAAATTTTTCCAGTATCGAAGATATCCTTTCCGAGCTGGAAAAACTCTCCAGTGAGGAAGAGAGTTGCTGCCTGGACTTCATGCAGTACAAGAAACGTAGGGGGCCGATGGCATGGATTGCCATGAACGAGGATGAAACAGCACCAATTCTTGAGCGCTACGATATGGATATAATTGTCACAGTAGCTAAATACACTGCCAATCTTCTTGCTGAGGAAAGCGCTTATGTCAGCCTGGTGGCCTTCTTCGATCCTCCGGGGAAATCCGATCTCATTCAGCTGCGTATGCGCCGCAGTCAACATTTCAAGGAGCTTGATCTCCGTGAGGTGATTGCAAATCTGGGAATAACCAACGGCGGCGGGCATGAGGGGGCTGTCGGTTTCCGGATATCCCGGGGTGATGTGGAGGATTACCCTTCATTTATTGAGAATATTGTGAAGGGTACAGTTGGGATGATTGATGCAGACTGACCTCCGGAGGGGCTTCAAATGGATTGACAGGAATGTCACCCTGGCTCAGGAAGTCAGACGTTCTGACGATATTTTAAGCTCCGCCTCCCATGCTGTCGGCTTCTTCATGGCGATAGCCGCAACGCTGTTAATGATTATCCGTTCAGCCGGTTCTTCCCGGGCACTGGTTGCATCCCTGATTTACGGGATTTCAATGTGTACCGTTTTCGGGGCTTCCGCTGTCTATCATGGATTGCCGGTATCGACGGGGAAAAGGATATTCCGCCTGGCGGATCATTCCTCCATCTATATACTTATTGCCGGAACCTACACTCCATATGCGGTGGCTATGAATTCCAGTGCCGGCCGTTACCTTCTTATAGCTGTATGGACCCTTTGCGTAATAGGGCTGGTATTGAACTTTAGGTTCTGGGATCGTTTCAAGCCTCTGCATCTGGCTGTTTACCTGCTGATGGGCTGGCTGGTTGTTTTCTTCTGGCGGCCTCTGCTTGTCACATTTCCAACGGATCTGATTCTATGGATGATTATCGGCGGTATTTCCTACACCACCGGTGTCTTCTTCTACATGAGCAGGAAACTTCCACGATCCCATTTTATCTGGCATCTCTTTGTCATCGGCGGTGCAGCCGGCCTGTATATGGGCATTATTAAATATGCGATTCCATTAATAAAATAATGACCTCTGGCGCCCGGCCTGTTATGATTTACACATCGTGAGTAAAACAATTCGGAGTAAAACCAAGAAACCCCTGGGAACCGGAGCCCCGCCGGCATTCCGAAATGATGCACGGGCCAAGGTAACAGGCCGGGCACAGTATGCCGACGATTATGTATTTCCCCGAATGGTTCATGCCGTACCGGTCTGGTCGGACAGGGTACGGGCCCGTATTCTGGGAATCAACCCGGCTGCCGCTCTGGCCATGCCGGGAGTTTTAAGAGTTCTCACAGCTGCTGATGTACCCGGACAGGTCCGTTTCGGGCAGATCGATCACGATCTTCCCCTTCTGGCTGAGGGCGAAATCCGTTTCGCCGGGGAACCTTATGCCCTGGTTGTCGCTGAAACCCGTGCACAGGCAATGGCTGCTGCCGAACACGTTATCCTTGAAGCTGAAGATCTGAAACCGATTCTTAATCCCGACGATGCTCTGCTGCCGGGTGTCGAATCTCTGCGTGTTGATGGTAAAGATAATCTTGTCTGTCATCATAAAGTCAGACGGGGGGACGCCGAATCGGCTCTAAGCGAATCCTTTCTGGTTGTTGAAAGGAATTTTCATACCGGCTGGTTTGAACACGCGTATCTTGAGCCTGAAGGGTCGGTATGTTTTCCACGGCAGGATGGAACTCTGGAAGTGTACGGGAGTCTGCAGCATCCGGTGAGTACCCGGCGATTTATTTCTGCCTGGACAGGCTTACCCTTTGCCCTCATTGAAGTTTTCAACCATCCGGTTGGGGGGAGCTTCGGAGGTAAGGATGATACTGCCAGTGCCGTTGCAGGGCGTGCAGCCCTGGCGGCTCTGCTGATCGGGCGCCCGGTGAAACTGATATACGAGAGGGAATGGAGCATACTGGAGAGCTATAAACGTCCGCCATACCGGATGTCCTACCGATTCGGTTTTGATGAAAACGGAATCCTGAAAGGAGCTGTTACGGATATTATGGCGGATTCGGGCCCTTACACCTCAACGGTCCCCTGGTCTACCTGGCGGTCGGCGGCTCAATGCTGCGGCCCATATCGTATTCCCGCCGCTCATGCGGATGTCAGGGCTGCTGCCACCAATAACAACTATACAGGCGCATTCCGGGGATTCGGTTCACCTCAGGTGAATTTTGCCGTAGAGAGTCTCATGGATGAGGCTGCAGACGCACTGAATCTCTCCCCTGTTGAAATCCGACGGCGAAATATGCTTTTACAGAATGATGAAACAGTTACAGGCCAGGTTCTGGACGACCATGTAGTCAGTCTGGATCAGGTAATGAATGCCGTTATTGAAGAAATCGGCTTCGATGAGAAACTCCAGAAATGCAGCTATGGGGAAGGGGAAGAACTTTACGGTATAGGCTTGGCCATCTCCTACAGAGGTGCAAGTGTGGGAGCCGAAGCCAGGGATTTCTGTTCCTGCGTGGTAAATGCCCAGTTTGACGGGTCGATACTGATGGAGACCGGAATTCATGAGAATGGTCAGGGAGCCCAGGCGGCAATGATGCTGGCCATGGCTGAGGAACTGGGAGTGTCAATGCATCGTATTCACTATGCCGAATCTACTACAAGTCAGGTTCCTGAAGGCGGAACCACTGTTGCTTCCCGGGGAACTCTTATGGGAAGCGGTGCGGTGGTTGATGCCGTTGATAAGCTGAAAATAATCATTGCTGAAACCCTGACTGCCCGGCATGGCGGAGATATCGAAAAAGTTTGTTTTGCCGATGATTGTGTCTCTCAAGAATCAGCCGGAGAAATAGCCTGGCAGCTGACATGGGATGAGGCCATGAAGGTGATGTATGAAGAGCGGGTTTATCCCTTTGCTTTCGGCAGCTTTAAAGCTCCGGAAGTAAGTTGGGATGATGATACCGGCCGGGGCAGTCCCTATTTTACTTATGTGTACAGCTGCCAGGCCGCAGAACTCATTGTTGATGCTGATGGAAAGATAAAAGTCACTCAGGTTGTTGCGGCTCATGATTCAGGTAAAGTCGTGAATCCGGCTCTTTTTGCCGGCCAGATCTGCGGTGGTATTGTCCAGGGAATGGGTATGGCCCTGAAGGAAAATATGACTGTAGACGCGGGGCGTATCACCAGCCTGAATTACAATAAATACAAAATTCCCAATTCTGCCGAGATTCCTGAAATAACGGTTCTTCTGGTGGAGAATCCCGATCCATTAAGCCCCTTCGGCTGCAAGGGTATCGGTGAGCCGGCTTTGGAATTGATCGCACCGGCCATTGCGGGGGCTTTGTACAGAGCTACAGGACAACGATCCTCAACGCTGCCCCTGCAGCCGACATCAGAGGTGGGTCCATGGTAATTGAAGTAAATGGTGTCGGTTATACTTTGCCCGACGAACGTGGTGAGGAGAGACTGATAGATTTCCTCAGGGAAGAGCTAGGTCTTCATGGTACAAAAAACGGATGCGGAATCGGCGCCAGCGGCGCCTGCTCCGTTCTGGTTGATGGAAAAGTCAAACGCGCGTGTGTGTCAAAACAGAGAATTGCCCACGGGAAAAAGGTGCTGACAGTTGAAGGACTGGAGGCTAAGGATGGCTCTCTCCATCCGATACAACAGGCTTTTATTGACGCGGGAGCCGTGCAGTGTGGTTTCTGTACCCCGGGAATGATAATGAGCACACTGGCACTTCTGGAGAAAACCCCGAACCCTTCAGATGATGAAATCGCCAAAGCGTTTCGCGCTAATCTCTGCCGCTGTACCGGGTATACCCAGATTTTTCAGGCTGTTAAAGACGCGGCTGAAAGGATGAGAGCTAAATAAGATTTAAATATATCGTACTTTGTGCAAATCATGATAGAATTTCTTATCATTAAAGAACCACACAAAGGGGTTGTTAAATTAAGTCTATTTAGTGGAAATTATTTTTCCTGTCCTGATCGTGTTTCTACATGGAGGGAGATTTCTCCAGCTTTTCAACTCTGTATGTCAATCAGATTTACTTAAGTGAAAGCCGCCTCAGCGTTTCTGAACCGTAAATTCGAAAACCGATCTGTGATGATAGGTTTCTCCGGGATGCAGTACAGTTGATGGGAACTCCGGCTGATTCGGCGCATCGGGGAAATCCTGGGGTTCAAGGCAGAGCCCTCCGTTTTTCTCGTAAGGTGTGCCATGGAGATAATTACCGGTATAGAACTGAACCCCGGGTCTGTCGGTATACAGACTGAGCTTCCTGCCGCTCAGCTTCTCCATAACCTCAACGGCAATTCTCAAATCTCCGATTTTTCCATCGATCACCATGCAGTGATCGTATCCTCCGGCAACATCAGCCATATCCCTGTTAATTGTTTTTTCATCCCGAAAATCAAAGGCCGTTCCCTCTACATTTCGGATTTCTCCTGTGGGAATGGCTGTATCGTCAACAGGCAGGTATCGGGATGAATGGAATTTTACTTTCTGATTCAATATCGACCCTGATGACGCGCCGGCGAGATTCCAATAGGCATGATTTGTAATATTAATAATGGTTGTTTTATCGGTTTCTCCGCGGAAATTCATGGAAAGCCGGCCTTGTTCGTCCAGGGCGTAATCAGCCTGTATCCTTAATTCTCCAGGATAATTTTCATCACCGTCAGGGCTGATAAGGGAAAATACAACTCCGGCACGGTCGCCTTCACTGTAGGGTTGAGCTTCCCACTTATAAGCGTTGAAACCACGATCTCCGCCATGAAGATGATTCGGTCCGTTGTTACAGGATAATTCATAGTTCTTACCCTCAAGAGAAAATTTACCCAATGCAATCCTGTTGGCGAATCGTCCGCAGGTGGCACCGAGATAACCTTCACTGCTTTGGTACCGGGATGCATCTTTAAACCCGAGAATGATTTCTTCGCTGACTCCATGCAGATCCGGCTGTTTGACCGAAGCAAGGGTAGCCCCCCAGTCACTAAGACCGATGCTGAGACCGGAGGAAGTTCCAATGGTCCATAAAGTGGCTTTATCGCCGTCCGGCGTTGTTCCGAATGATTGATTGTCGATATTCATACCTAAATTATAGTGAACTTGATGGAAGTTGGGGGTTATTATCACGATATGCCGATAAATATATCGATGGTTTCTCGAGTATTTGCCTTTTTTACGATAATGACGATTTTCTCTGTTTCATTTACTGCTGCTCAGAGGGCTCCCGAGCCGGAAGAGCTGGTTGAAGCGGCAGCTCTTGGTAATCTGAGTTTGATTGATACTCTGCTGCTCAGGGGAGCAGACCCGGACCAACCTGATGAATATGGTGAAACGGCACTGCTTTTTGCGGTAAAATCCGGCAGAAATGAGTTGGTTGAAAGATTACTCGATTCCAATGCAGATCCTGATAAACCCGGAGGTGAAAATCTCACTGCGTTGATGGAATCGGTAAAGATGTCCCGACAGGACCTGGTAATTCTACTTCTCTCCCGTGGAGCCGATCCGAACCTGATAACTGATATTTCTGATACATCTTCTGTTTCAGCTCTTTTTCTTGCTCTGAACCGGGGAGAATATGATATTGCCCGGATTCTCATATCAGAGGGCGGAAACCCTCTGCTCCTGGCCGATCCCGCTGAAGAAGCTCATAACCCGCTGAACCTGCCTGTGCTGAAGATTCCCCTTGACGCGAGATTGTGGCAGGACGCGGCTGTTCTGAAAGATTTTGCAGAAGAATCAGGTATTGAGGACTGGAGAGAACTTCGGAAAGAGCTTGACGAGGGGGGGCGCCCTGATCTGCAGGACGGGAATGGAGTTACAGCCTTAATGTCGGCAGCCTGGTATGGTGAT
>JAUUYD010000251.1 GCA_030590585.1 Spirochaeta sp. | reverse complement strand
TCATAGTCCTGGATTACATGAAAATGGAAGCCGATAATGTCCATACCGCTTCGGGTGCATTGGTGAATGCGGGCAGCTGGCTGGAACGGTTCGGATTCCCCGCCGCCGCCCAACGCAGGAAAATCCGATACCTTTCAGGAGGAGAGAGGCGGCGGCTGCAGCTTATTCGGCTCCTCATGAAGGAGCCCAATTTCCTCATTCTGGATGAACCCACCAACGATCTTGACCTGGCCACACTTGGGCTTCTGGAGCAGTTTCTCGAAGAATATGAAGGCTGTCTTCTGGTTGTATCCCATGATCGGACATTTCTGGAACACATCGTGGATTATTTCTTCATACTGGACGGCAGCGGATCTGTTAAGGGCTTCTCCGGGAGCTGGTCCGAATACCGGAAAATTGTACGGGTGAAAGAACGGGAAAACGTAAAAGAGTTCCGTGAAAAACGCAGAGAAACAGCCGTTGCCGCCTCAAAATCCGCCCGAACACCGAAAAAAGGGCTGAACTTTAAAGAAAAGAAAGAAATGGAAGCCCTGATGGAAGAAATACTTCTACTTGAAGAAGAACTCTCAGAGCTGGAAAAAATCTTTTCCATTCCCGATCCGAATCCGGATGAATTGGCCGACGCGGGACGAAAACACGATCCCTTACGGGAAGAAATTGCTCAAAAAACAGCACTCTGGGATGATTTTGCGGGCCGGGAAGAATGAAGAAGACACGCGTCCAGGCATACCCGTTAGTTATTGCGTTGGTTCTTATATCGGGGACGATTGGAATCAGTTCGGTAAATGCCGCCCCCCCGGGGGAGGAATCAGGCTTGGGACCCCTTTCCGGACGAAACGTTTATGCCCCTCATCTGCCATGGTTCAGCTTCACTGCCGATTCTGCCGCCGCGCTGCCCGAGGGTTCAATTCGAGTCGGCACCGCGTTCTATATTCTCAACGAATTCAGCTCATACCCCTTCGATCCTGACGACTACACTCTGGAACCGGATGGGAGGCTTTCCGCTGCCGATCAGGATGAGCTGACAGCCATGGACTATGAAAGCACGGTATGGGAACTCAGTATTGACTGGCAGGCCATGCCCTCCTGGAGCTTCGGTGCCGATTGGCGTCTTCACGCCCGATATGGTGGATCTCTCGATAATGTAATTGAATGGTGGCACAACGTGCTGGGAGTTTCCAACGCCGGTAGAGAGTACTACTCACATAATCGCTCCAACTGGAATATCAAAAGCTCAACCGGATCTGCCTTGACCGGAGAGGGTGTGGTTATCGGGGCTGGGGATCTGGATATTAATGCCCTCTGGTCTTTCTGGAGTTCCCCAAAGCTCACCCTGGCCGCCGGTGGAGCATTCAAGATTCCCATCGGGCAAAAAGTCGGTGGTTTCAGTTCCGGTTATCCTGATATCGCAGCCGAATTTCTACTGGACTGGCGTCCGTGGACCAGGTGGATATTCTATCTGAATACCGGAATCATCATGCCTCTGGGAGGTGAAGGGCGGCTCATGGGACAATTTATCCCGGCTGTGGAATTCCGGGCCGCAAAGGGACTTTCCATTCTTGTACAGATGAATATTCAAAGCTCTCCCATCACCGGAACCGAGGCTTATATTCATCCCTTATTCGGCAGGACTACCATGTTCACCCTGCCGCAGACCGATTTAAAGATTGGTTTAAAAGGCCGTTCCGGCCGCTTTGGATGGCAATTCTATATAGAGGAAGACCCAATAACATGGGAGGGCCCTGATATCCTCCTGTACTTTGGTGCCGACTGGATTTTTAAGTAATTAAGCACTGCCAATACATGAAGAATAAAGGTTATACTTCCGTCCATGGTATATTTGATTAGCGGAAAAAAAGACGAAGGCAAAACGACTAAACTGAAACAACTCTATGAGGGTAAGAAAAAGGCCTCTGGATTTATTGCAGAGAAAGTACATGATTGCGGACGGATAACAACATATAACATGGTAAATCTCAATACTGATGAAACCTGCATACTGGCACGATTGGCCAGCCTGCCCCTTCCAAAAGACTGGGGTGATGATTTTATCCACGGACCTTTCAGATTTTCAAATAAAGGTTTTCAGTGGGCACGTCAATTATTATCTTCGGCGATAGAGGCCGGTGCAGAGGATTTTTTCATTGACGAGTTGGGAAAAATGGAATTAAACGGGAACGGGCATGCCGAGCTGATTAAAACGGCATTAAAAACCGGAATGAACCTGTACATCGCTGTCAGGGATATAAATATTGATGATGCCGTTAAATTCTTTGATATCAAGGATTACACCATTATTAACGTCAAGTAACGGCGGCTTCCTCCGCCGTTACACAGACAACACCGCCTCCATCCATGGCGGCAACACAGCGGTTGCAGATATCACAGTCCGATTCTTCAACAAGACCCGATTCCAGTTTCTTCGGAAAATCAGGATCCCGGATTGTTGCCCTTCCAATTTGAACAAATGAAAATCCATCATTCATCAACCGGCTGATACCGCTTTTTGAAACCACACCGCCAATATAAATTACCGGTATGGAAACCGCTTTCAGAATTTGTATAGAGTACTCATGAAGAAACAGGGGCTGATAGGGATAGGTTTGCACCATTATCCTGCCGAACAGCCTTGTGGCAATCCGCTCAGTTATAGTGGGCCGGTTTCTTGCCATTTCATTCACCGGGACATTTCCCCTCAGCATCATAAACGGTGTTCTGGATGTAAAGCCGCAGCTGGGAACAAGTGCTGAAGCACCGGCTTTTTCAAACGCGGATGCCGCGGTAACGGCCTCATCAATTTCCAATCCCCCGGAGATACCATCACTGACGTTCATCTTGATAAGAACTGGATAATTTTCACCGACGGCCATTCTGACCGCTTTAATAACAGACGCTGGAAATCGGCTCCGATTCTCCGGAGATCCCCCCCATTCGTCATTCCGCCTGTTTGTATAGGGAGAGAGAAACTGACTGAGAAGATACCCATGGCCGGCATGGATTTCCACCGCATCAAATCCTGCTTCCCTGACAAGTCCAGCTGCATTCCCGAAGGACTCAATTAGCGCTGAAATTTCATTTGAGTCCATTGGATGAGGGTATGTGAACCGGTAGTTGTTAAACACCCGGGATGCGCCCATGGACTTTCGCTTAATCACTTTCGGATCGGCAAAATATCCGCCATGAGTCAGCTGTATGGAGATTGCGGCTCCCTCGTTGTGAACCGCGTCGGCAAGTTTTCTCAAACCGGGAAGTGCATCGGGTTGAACTACTATCTGATCGGCGAAAGTCCGCCCCTCGGGAGAAACACAAGCGTAGGCCAGAGTTGTCATGGCGACACCACCCCGGGCAACCCTGCGATGATGTTCAATCAGTTCATTTGTAACTGCACCATTACGGCAGAAGCCTTCATAGCATCCTGAACGAATCATACGATTACGGAGTTTCAGGCCTCCAAGAAGGGTCGTTGAAAAGGGATTCGGGGCTTTCATATTCGAAATGATACTTCATTCTGAAAGTAAGAGGGGAAAAAAACACCCCCCCCCTGATCCGGGGAGGGTGTCAATGAGCTCAACATTCTCAATTACTGCCGGACTGCTGACACTGGAATTGTTAATCTACCTTGGGAAATCCCTTGATACCCGCGAGATACCCTTCAATATCTTCTTGAGGCAATTCATAGTCTGAGAGTTCACCGGCAAAATAAGCCTGATAACCCTTGAGATCCATAAGCCCATGACCGGACATGTTGAAGATAATAACCTTCTCCTTACCCTCTTCAGTGGCCTTTTTCGCTTCCTGAATGGCCGCGGCCACAGCATGACTTGTTTCAGGAGCAACGATTAAGCCCTCGGTTCGGGCAAATGTTACGGCAGCTTCAAAGCATTCCATCTGATGAATGGCTCTGGGTGCCATAAGCCCCTGATTCACAGCGGCGGATACAAGTGGAGACATGCCATGGTAACGGAGACCACCGGCATGAATGGGGGAGGGAATAAAATCATGACCGAGGGTGTACATCACCATCAGGGGTGTCATTCCGGACTTATCTCCAATGTCGTAGGCATAAGCACCACGAGTGATTGAAGGACAACTGTAAGGTTCTACCGGAATAATATCGATATCGGCACCGGCAATTTTATCAGCGGTAAAAGGAAAAGCCAGCCCGGCAAAATTACTTCCGCCTCCGGCACATCCGATAACAACATCGGGTTGTTTCTCCCCGAACTTGGCAAGCTGAACTTTGGCTTCCTGACCGATAATAGTCTGATGAAGCATTACATGATTCAGAACACTCCCCAGGGCATACTTGGTATCTCCTGAAGGATCTGAAACAGCCGCTTCAACAGCTTCAGAGATGGCAATGCCCAGAGATCCCGGGGTATCGGGCATCTCCGCGAGTATTTTTCTCCCTATTTCGGTAGTATCCGAAGGACTGGCAATGCATTCTGCACCCCAGGTCTGCATCATCACCTTCCGGTAGGGTTTTTGATCGAAGCTGATCCGAACCATGTACACCTTGCAGCTCATACCAACCTGAGCGCAGGCAAAAGCCAGAGCACTGCCCCACTGACCGGCACCGGTCTCGGTAATCAAATGCTTGGTTCCCGCCTGCTTGTTGTACCAGGCCTGGGCAACGGCAGAATTCGGTTTATGGCTTCCCGCAGGACTCACCGACTCATTTTTATAATATATACGGGCCGGAGTTCCAAGGGCCTTCTCCAGATCCCTGGCACGGTGAAGCGGGCTG
>JAUUYD010000086.1 GCA_030590585.1 Spirochaeta sp. | reverse complement strand
GGACAAACAGTCACAGGCCTCGGCGGTAATGCGGTTCTATGGTCGGATCCGGCGGTTTTCCGGGACTGGTCGGAGTATGGTGGAAATTCGCTCATGTCCCTGCTTGCCGAACGGGCGGTTCAGATAGCCGGAGAATCATCTTTTGCCGATCCGATTGAGGCATTTGAATCCATCCGGGCTGAGGTTCACGAATACGCCGGACGAATAACGGGACGTCCCGATGTGACGGCAACCTTTGCTCTCAATGCAATGGTGGCATTGGATCTGGCCCTGTGGAAAGCTTATGCCCGGGTTCAGGACAGCGAGAGATTATTCGATCTGGTACCGGAATCAATGCGGCATGCCTTCGCGGACAAAGCCGACACTCTGGCAAGGGTTCCTCTTATTTCGTATAACGTCCCCGTTGCCGAGGTTGTGTCACTCGTACGGCAGGGACACCGCATCCTCAAGGTAAAACTGGGACAGAGCGGATCGGTATCGGAAATGCTGGAAAAGGACATTCACCGTCTCGAGGAGCTGCATCGTTCACTGGTACATGAAGAGGGTCCGATCCACTATTATCTGGATGCCAACGGCAGGTATCCGGATCTTGAGACCTTGATGCGGCTTTTGGATGCAGCCGAAAAACTGGACTTGATATCCAAAATCATCATCCTTGAAGAGCCGTTTTCCTACGAGAATAAAATAGCGGTAGACAAAATCCCCGTTCGTGTCGCAGCCGACGAATCACTTCATGATGTCTCGGACTTGAAGGAACGAATCGACCTCGGATACCGTGCGCTTGCGCTCAAACCGGCCGGGAAAACATTGAGTCTCACCATTCTGATGGCCGCTGAAGCCTCGATATCTGATATTCCCTGTTTCGTAGCCGATTCCGCGTGTGTTCCAATGCTCCTGGAGTGGAATCTGGCCGTGGCCGCCCATCTACCGGCTTTTCCCGGCCTGGGTATGAGAATGATTGAGTCCAACGGCGCCCAGAATTATGCCAACTGGAATACTCTTGTTGCTGAGCATCCTGTGTCTTCGGCTGACTGGCTGGATCCGAGGGGCGGACTGTTCCATCTGGATCGTGACTTTTTTGCTTGTTCCGGTGGAATATTCCGTCAGTCCGGGCATTATGAGGAACTGGTATCATTTACGACTTAACATTTTCCGATTATGTGCCGCGACACATAATCAGGAACGATGGCTGACACCTGTGTTCATTGTGCATGGAGATCTTGGTCTCTTTACTCTTGATATGATTAAATCAGCAGGAGTCTGACCGTTATTAAGAGCTGGGTCGAAGGGGATCTCGAGAATAAGACTGATTGAAGCCATGGCTGGGAGCTATTCATCGGCAGTGGCCTCATCGGTTTGTGCAAGCAGCGCTTCGTCGACGACATTCTGCGTTTTTTTACACGAGCAGCAACCCTTCGGTCGTGAACGTTCTGAAATCCGCCTCATTCCCGGTGGCAAGACCTGCAGCCGTCATTGTCGCCGATGCGGCGATCATCGCATCAAAACGAAGCCGCCTTGCCCGACCGGAGGCATTGAATAGCCGAGCAGCCTCGCTGGCCGTGTCCGCTATAAAAGGCAGTACCCGGTCGTGGAGTACGGCTCGCATCACATCAACACCGGCGTCATCAACCGGTCCTGACAGGAACTCGTACCATGCGATGCTGGATGTGCAGAGTTCCTCTCCCTGGTCGAGCCAGGAACTGACCCTTTCAGCCTCCATGGTTCCTTCAACCAACGCGCGGATCAGGTAATTTGTATCAAGCAGAATCACCTTCTCCGCCCCCAGCGGGCTCGGTCCGCCGCTACCAGCCCCAGGTACGCGTCCGCTTCATCACGATCAATCCCGCGGCGTGTGCGATACAGCCGCAGCTGCTCCTGAACCGAGTTTCCGTCCGATGTCTCCTTGTTTGCCGCAAGCTTCACGGCCCGGCGCACCACCTCCGCCTGGGACACATTCCAGCGGCGTGCCAGCTGCCGAAGCCTCTCCGCGGTTGCATCATCCAGGGCGAAACTTGTCCTGTGCTTCGTCACGTTCATATACATAATTATGTGCGGTAATTATGTCATTGTCAATAAAAACTGCAATTCACAGCTGCTTCTCCGCCGCCTTTTTATCGGACTCGAAGAAGGTGTCCCGGAGCCACTTGCAGGTCATGGCGTCTAGAGACCACTATCGAGCCTCTCGAGAGGCCGAGGTCGGCGGCTACCTCGGCCCGAAGGGTACCGATCTATACGGCCGGACTTCCCAAGGGCAGAGTCAGATGAATCGACAGGCTCTGCAGACACGAAGATGATGCAAGATGTGTGATGAATGTTAAACAGCCGAACCGGCTGGAATCCAGCGATGGATTGTCCCGTGTGTTCCGGGGGTATCTTCCGTTAGGCCGGTCATTATGAGGAACTGGTATCATTTTCGGCTTAACTGCTTCCGATAATCCGCCTCCATCTGCAAACGCGGTGGATAGGCGACTTTTCGGCGTGACAAGCCATAGATGTTCGCACTTTCCATCTGGTGATTGATCAGAGCCTCACTGAGTTCGCTGATCCGGGGCAGGAGTGCAGGATTTTCAGCCAGATTCTGCATTTCTTCAGGATCCTTTTCATGGTCGTACAACTCATGCCGACCGTTTTTCGCGTGAATGTATTTGTACCGGCCGTCGAATACCATCATGCGGCCGGACATCTCGCTGAAAACAAATTGGTTGAGTACTTCTGTCTCGTCATCAAGGACCGGGGTTATTGATTTACCCTGCATCGAATTCGGGGAATCCAGCTCCAGAATGTCGAAAAAATACGCCACTATGTCCGTTGTACCGACCAGGGCGCTTCTCCTCCCTATGTTCTTTCCGTCCCTGACAATCAGCGGCACATGAACCATCGACTCGTAAAAGAAGCTCTTGAATATCATCCCATGATCCCCAAGCGCATCCCCGTGATCGGAAGTGAAGATGATGACAGTGTCATCCAGGATTCCTTTTGTCTCCAGAACGTCTATGATTTTTCCAATACCTTCATCAATAAGGGTAATGTTGCCGAAGTAATTCCTTCTCCAGCCGGCAATCTGTTCCTGAGTGGCATCGTCGTAGTCAATGCGGAATACTGAGTTACCATACCCGGGCTGGGTTTTTTTCTGCTCATCAAACGAAGGTGCCGATCGTGGATCTTCCGGACGCGGAATGGGTGCTGGTATCGGAGCATCTGTATACAACTGTGAATATTCAGCCGGCGGATCGTATGGATCGTGAGGTCCGATGAAACTTACCCAGAGCGCAAAGGGTTCATTCTCCAGCTCCTCAAGCCATTTCACACTCTGATCCGCTATATATACGTCAGGGTAAAGCTCCTTCTGATAGGGAAAATCAGGTGCTCCGCATGTACTGAAATACCCCGGGACATCCTTGGGGTGAGGCCGGTCAATTCCATGAGATTTCATGAACCGGGAATGGTCGTCGGGCAGATAGAAGTGACGCTTATCTTCGCAAATCACCCTTTCATCGAATCCTTCTTTGATATCCCAGGGTGAGAAATGCATCTTACCGATTCCCGCCGTTCTGTAACCCGCTGCCGATGCGGCGCTTGTCCATTTTTCTGCACTCTTATCAAGCCAGGAAAAATTGTCTTTTGCACCGTGGGTCGACGGGTATTGGCCGGTCATCATGGAGGCCCGTGTCGGTACGCAGATAGGTGCGGGGACATAGCATCGTTCAAACACCACACCCTGAGAGGCGAGTTTTTCCAGGTTGGGAGTTATTGCGAAATCCGCCCCGTAAGAAGGCAAGGTATCAAATCTCTGCTGATCAGTTGTAATGAAAAGGAGATTTTTTCGAGTTTCCATTTAATGACTCCCCGGCTGTGATATTGTAGCATAATTTTCCAGATCAGAGACTCTTCTCTATAACTGTTGTAGAATGGAAATGTCGTCATGGGGCCGAATAATTCATATGAAAGGTTATTTTAATTGAACTGGGCAATCTGGATATACGCGTATTTACTCTTTCTCGGTTCAGTGGCCATGGTGGTTCTGGGATTTCTGGTACTCCTTCGTCGCAGAAACAATGTGATGGTCTTTTTTGCTTCCATGTGTTTTTCCGCGGCTATTTACGCATTCGGATATGCCATGGAGATGACGAGAGTTGTACCTGAGCTCATCAAATTCTGGTCAAGAATCGAATATATCGGGATGCCTTTCATCTCCTCTTTTCTTTTCCTGTTTGTTCTTCATTTTGTAATAGCCGGCCGCCGGATTCCGAAGCTGGTTATTATCCTGCCTCTTCTGATGTCCTTTACAATCATGATTATCCGGCAGACAAACCATCTTCACGGACTTTATTACTCCAGTTATACCTTTGATAGCTATAACGGATTCATGTTGATGACATTCGGAAAAGGACTCTGGTATTGGATATTTGCCGGATTCAATATTCTCGGTATCATGCTTACAGCCCTCCTGGTAGGTATCTATTTGATTCGTGCTTCAAGGGTATCCCGCCGTCAGGGAACGATGCTGCTTCTGGGTGCCTTTTTACCAATCCTGCCCTATATTGTTCAAGTCACAGGCCTCTTACCAGTCGGGGTGGATATCATTCCAGCATCCTTAACCCTCTCAGCCTTTGCCTTTTATATTGCGATATTTCGCTATAATCTGTTTTTCCTGATACCGGCGGGGCGTGACTGGCTGGTGGAAACAATGGCAGATGCGTTGATTGTCCTGGATAATAAACACATTGTTGCAGATGCCAATCCTTCAGCCTTGAGTGCGTTCGGCCTGGAAGGTGTAGATCCTGTTGGCCAGGAGGTTTCAGAAGTTATGCCGCTTTTGGATTCAACCCTGGAATCAGGAAAGCGGTTGAAGGTTAACGGGAAGGTCTGGGAACTCAGCAGGACGCCATTACCCACGATGCAGGGAAGTTCTGAAGGGATAATGATTGTCGCCCATGATGTTACAGAACTTGAGCGTCTGGCACGGGAAGATATGCTCACCGGTTTGTTAAACCGTCACAGCTGGAATGAAGCGGCAGCCATAGAAATTTCCCGTCTTTCAAGGCATAAACGTTACGGTTCGGTTATCTTTATGGATCTTGATAATTTCAAGAAGGTGAATGATGTATTCGGCCATCCGGCTGGAGATGAAGTTCTAAGGTCTGTAGGTGGAATCCTGAAAGCCGGGGTCCGGCGGCCGGATCTTGTCAGTCGGTACGGGGGTGAGGAGTTTGTTCTCTTTCTGCCTGAATCCACCCCGGAGGGAGCCGCTGAGGTAGCCGAACGTCTGAGAGCTGATTTGGAAAACGCGGTGATAAAACGCGGCGATAAAAATATACCAATAACCGGGAGTTTTGGAGTTTCAGGCTGCCTGATAACAGCCGATCTGAGCTATGAAACCCTGGTAAGTCAGGCGGATAAGGCTCTTTATGAGTCAAAACATTCCGGCCGCAACAGGGTGAGTCTGTATTCCTGAAGGCTTTTCTTTCCAAATTGTCATTTGTACCTGAAGGCTAAGTTCTCTATATTTGGAAGATGATTTCTAAATACCGCCATATCACTTTATTATCTACCCTGTTTCTCGTACAGACCGGGTGGAAGAATTAATTCAACAGGTGCGGCTGATTATTGATGAATGGCGAACCACTCTCCCTGAGGAGAAGTTTCCGGTTGATGTTGCCGCATCCCAGCAGCGCAGCCTGTCAGTGAATCTGGAGCGCAACGGCTGGTGGCTGGGTCAGATGGCCTTCGCGGTGGCAACTGAAACGGATCCTGAAGAGCTGTTGGACCAAAGGGCATTGTATGACACACTCACGGCGGAGCTGCTGAGGGATACAGCCGGCCGTTATCTTGATGATGAGAATTATGTTCAGGTGGTACTTTATCCCGAAGCCGAACTGTAAAGGAGCCGGGTAAACCCATGAGCCGTAATTTCGAAGAGATTGATTTTCAATATACCCCTATCGGGGAAGTGATACTCCAAAGACGCCGGATGCTTGAATTGGGCGGCCTGGATGTTTTCGAGGTGAAGCTCAATGATGAGTATCTGATGTCCAGCCTGTTTACAGTGGGTGAAGTTGCTCTATCGGAGATCGGTCTTGACGCCCTTGATATTGCAGATGGATCGGCTGATGTCGTTGTCGGCGGTTTGGGTCTGGGTTATACAGCAGAGATGGCTTTGGAGCACCCGCTTACCGGATCGCTTCTGGTGGTGGAGTTTCTCCAGCCGGTGATTGACTGGCACCGGAAGGGTCTGGTTCCCATCGGTTCCAGAATTGCCGATGACCCCCGAAGCCGTATCTCCCAGGGCGATTTTTTCTCATCAGCCATGAATCCGAAAAGAGGTTTCGATCCCGAAAATCCCGGAAGGCGTTTTGATGCCATTTTACTTGATGTTGATCATTCCCCGATCCGTCATCTTGAGGGCTTCCGCGGGGGGTTTTATGAGCCCGAGGGGCTGCGGCTCATGGCGCAGAATCTTAAACCCGGGGGGGTCTTCGGTCTGTGGTCCGACGATCCGCCAGAGGATGAGTTTCTGGAGATACTCGAAGAGGTGTTCGATGAAGTCTGGGGAGAGCTGGTTAGCTTTCCCAATCCCCTGGCAGAGCGTGAAGAGTCAAATTCCGTCTATATCGGGAAGATGAATAGATAACCGGCCTCTGCCGGGTTTTTAATTTCCGAGAATCAGGCTTGTAACATAGGCAGTAACTGCAGTCGTCAGAGCCAGCCCTTCCCATCGGTTTACTTTTTTTCCACTCATCATCATGGGAAACATTAGAGCTGTTATTCCCATCAGCCACCAGATATCCCTGGACATTATTTCATCGGGGACGGGAAGCGGTCTTAACAGGGCGGCAACTCCCAGAATCGCCAGAAGGTTGAAAATGCTTGAGCCGATAACATTTCCTACAGCCATGTCATCCTGACCTCGCAGGGCAGCCATCACTGATGTCACCAGCTCCGGTGCGCTTGTACCCACAGCCACTATGGTAAGGCCGATAATGGTCTCCGAAATCCCCAATTCGCTTGCCACCCCGACAGCTCCCTTTACCAGGGCGTTTGCACCGACGGCAAGCAATGTACCGCCGAGAATTACAGCAAGGATATTAAATAAAGCTCCCGGGGTTCCCGATCGACCGAAAGATGCAGTCGGTAATTTCTCACTGGTATTTTCGACAACACCCTGCCGTCCCAGCCAGACAGCATAAGCCATGAATGTAATCATTACCCCGAATAGAAAGACGCCTTCAGTTCTATCAATAACTCCATCCCTGGCCAGCAGGTAGAACTGCAGGGTGGCCAGCATCAGTACCGGCCATTCAAAACGTATTGTATTTCTGAGAATACGAAGGGGGCGGAATAAGGCCGTCATACCCAGAACCAGGCCGATATTCAAAAGGTTCGATCCGACAACATTGCCGATTGCCAGTCCCGGGTTACCGGAGAGAGAGGCCTTCACCGAAACCATCAACTCCGGCATGGAAGTACCTGCGGCAACAATTGTAAGCCCTACTACCGCTGGTGACATCCTGGCAAGAAGAGCGATACCGCTGGCTCCTCGAACCAGGGCTTCAGCACCGGTAACAAGTGCGGTCAGCCCGATGAGAATGAGGAGCCAGTCAATCAGCATTCAGCTCTGTATTGTTTTACTACGTATGGCGGAGCCGAAAAAAGCCATACCGAACCCGGCATTGAGCATTCGGATTCCGAAAAGTACCCCTATGGCCCAGACTCCTGAGAGCGGCCACTGACGGAATATCATAACACCGAGTAATACTGAAATAATCCCGCTGAAGAGATGCCAGCCCCAACCCTTTTCCGGTCTGTTGCGGAAAGCCATGGTAATCCATCCGATACCATCGGCCATAAAATATATACCGATGATGAGGGTTAATCCCAGCAAACCCTGCAAGGGGCGAACCATGAGGAATAAGCCCGCGATTATAGACAGTAGTCCCAGAATGATTTTAACAATCAAACCCTGCTTGAATTTCAGGCTGAATGCGTGAATCAGCTGTGTGACTCCGGATACCATTATCATCGCGCCGACGAAGATGGTGACGGAGACCCCCGCAACCAGGGGTGCTCCTATGGCCAGAAAGCCTGCGAGAATTACCAATATTCCCATGAATATCAGCCATC
>JAUUYD010000322.1 GCA_030590585.1 Spirochaeta sp. | reverse complement strand
TTCTTTTGTTTTTGTTCATTTTTTTCATTAGAACAGTATTAACGGCTGTAAACTCTATAGTCAATATTAAATCTCTGCCTTAAGAGCCGCAAAGCATTATCGGCCCTGCGGCAGAGAACAAGGGTTGTACCGGAGCACCGAAGGTGTGAGGAACAATCCCATCAGTCATTAAACAATTTCAAGAGCCACTTCAATCATCTGATTGAAGGTGGTTTGACGTTCCTCGGAAGTGGTGGTCTCGCCGGTAACAATGCTGTCGCTGACGGTGAGCAGAGAGAGCGCATTCACCTTGAATTTGGCTGCCAGGGTGTAAAGTGCGGCGGTTTCCATTTCAGCGGTGAGAACCCCGTACTCGGCCCATTTTTTCCAGCCCTCTTCATTGTCATTGTAGAAGGTGTCCGAGGTGAGAACATTACCCACTTTGGCGGAAATACCGAGACTGACGGCCTTCTCCCAGGCCCTGCGGAGGAGATCGAAATCCGCGGTGGGGGCGAAATCCATACCGTTGAAACGCAGCTTGTTTACCGCGGAATCGGTGGACGCGCTCATGGCGATGACAACATCCCGGAGTTTCACATCCTCCTGCATGGAGCCGCAGGTGCCCACCCGGATAAGATTCTTTACTCCGTAGAAATTCATCAGTTCATATACGTAAATTGAGATGGACGGTACTCCCATTCCGGTTCCCTGAACTGAAACCTTCTTGCCCTTGTACTTGCCGGTGAATCCCAGCATGCCTCTTACCTCGGTGTAGCAGACAACGTCTTCCAGGAAGGTTTCAGCAATGAACTTCGCTCTTAAGGGGTCTCCCGGCAGCAGGATGGATTCTGCGATTTCGCCTTTCTCGGCGCCTAAATGCGGTGTACTCATATTTATACCTCTTTTTGTTTTTATTGCCGGATGACCGGCTTTGATTTATGGTGTTTACATGGCTGAAAAGAACTGGTTTGAGAAATCCGGAATAACTGAAATTCAAGCGGCGGATTTTGTGAGGATTGGAATTGACCTCTGGAACAGGGCCGAGCCCGGATTCAAGGAGTTCGCTACTCACGAATATCTTTCCGGTCTTTTCAACTCTCTGGGTTTTGATATCGAAGAATTCCCGGGTATGCCCGGATTTATCGCCATGGCCCCGGGTGCCGACCCGACTATTGCGGTGATTGCCGATATGGATGCCCTTCCCCTTCCCGGGGATGAGAGTGGAGCCTACATTCATTCCTGCGGTCATCACATGCAGACTGCCGACATTTATGGGGCGGCCAGGCTGCTCTCTGAATCCGATTCTGGTGTCGGGGTTTTGAAATCTCTGGCGTTTATCGCCGTTCCTGCCGAAGAGTACATCGATCTGGAAAACCGGGAAGAGCTCCAGAGGGCGGGGAAAATCAAGCATCTGAGCGGGAAACAGGAACTTCTTGAACGGGGTATTTTCAAGCGGTTTAAGAAAGTGGTTTCCACACATGCCGCGGGATTCGGGGAACAGGTATTCATCAGCAGTGTTCTGGGAATGGGAGGATTCGAGGTACTGCGTTTCAGGTTCACTGGAAAGGCCGCTCATGCAGGGGCGCAGCCCCACAAGGGAATCAATGCCCAGAACGCCGCTTCCCTCTTCCTTCAGGCCTGCGCCTTTCTCAGGGAGAGTTTTAACGAGTCCGATCATATCCGCATTCATCCGCTTTTAACCCTCCCTCAGGGTCAGTCTGTAAACATCATTCCCGAAACGGCTTTCGTGGAAACCTACGTCCGGGGAGCAAATCCCGAAGCTATCTCTGCCACCGTCGAAAAACTTAAAAACGCCGCTGCAGGCTGCGCTCTTTCCATTGGAGCCAAAGCCGAAATTGAGGAGATTCCCGGCTATGCTCCCTTCAAAGCTGATCCCGGGATGCACTCCCTGCTCCGGGAAGTTGTCCGGGAGTTGGGGATTCCCTTCATCGAAGAAGAATACGCCTCCCCGTCCTCGGACATGGGGGATGTATCTCAGACCCTGCCCTCAATCATGTTGGGACTCCCCGGGGTGAACGGCCTCTTCCACAATCCCGGATTCCTTGTTACCGACGAGAAGGCCGCTTATGTGCTGCCTTCGGTGGTGCTGGCCCGGTACCTGGAAAAATTGATACAAAAGACAGACTGAAAACATCACCCTGCAGCCGGGTTCTTTAGAATATAAGTTTCGTCGATCCCTTTCCCTTCTTTAATATTCCCCGGGCTCTCTTTTTTGCCTCCCGGACTATCTCCTTTGTATCCAGTTTCAAGATTCCATCCTGTTTAACAAACTCTCCGTCAATCATGACATGTTCGGCATTCCGGGCATCAGAGGAGTAAATCAGAGCCGCCAGGGGATTATAGGCCGGGGCGGAATGAGGCAGATCCAGGTTCCAGACCACTAAATCCGCAGGGGAGCCCGGAGTGAGTTTACCGGTACCGAAAGGCAATGCCTCGTGACCCCGCATCAGCATCCGCCAGATTTCCTGTAAATAAAACGCCTCGTCGTTCCCCTGACGGCTCTTCCCTGCTAAAGCTAAGAGGCGGGCCTGTTCCAGTGGGTTCAGACAGTTGGAGCTGGCTGCCCCGTCAGTTCCGATACACAAGGGAAGTGATCCCGGATCGTCAAGTATAGGCCCGGGAGAAGTTCCAAGTTTCATATAAGTCATCATGCAAAGGGCAATCCAGTTGTTCTCTTTTATCAGCTTCCGCTCTTGGGGAAGTATCCAGTAGGCATGTGCGATGATTAAAGGCAGATCCGTCAGTCCGGCCCGGCTCACCAGCTCCATCGGTGTTAAGCCGTAAAGTTCCTTGCTGGCCTCAATCTGGGCTATATCATCCTCTACATGAAGATGCACCCCCACTCCCAGAGCGGCGGCGGATTCGGCACACATCGCCAGCTGATCGGGGCTGCAGGTATAGGGGGAATGGGGTCCTATTCGAAGGGAGAGACGGCCCTTCTCACCGCTGCACTTCCGGATGAGTTCTTCCGATGCGGAAAGCTGTTCCTCGAAGTCCCCGGCCATTCCGAAGAGGGTTGGAGCAATATCCCCTCGGATTCCTGTTTCAATAACCACATCACAGATGCGGGAGGCTTCGAAATAGTGGTCGGCAAAGGCAGTAACTCCGTAGTCCAGCATCTCCGCTACGGCTAAGCGGGCACCGGCCTCCACATCGGCGGCCTCCATTTTACTCTCGTAGGGCCAGATTTCCCGGTTGAACCAGTCATCAGGAGTCACATCCTCAGCAATGCCTTTGAAGATGTTCATGGGAGAATGGGTATGCAGATTGACCAGCCCGGGGGAGATAAAACGATCCCGGCAATCGATAACAGTGTTCCCGGGTTTGGGATGAACATCCTGATCAGGACTTAGCCCTGTGATTATCCCGCCCTCGATAGTAATGGTGGAGGGTCCGGTGATTGAACCTTCTTTATCGATGAGCATCGCCCCGGTTAAAAGTGTTCGACTCCTATCGCCGGCAGGATGGTCATCTGACAGTTTTTCACCCATAAGAGCAGAGTAAAGTGGACATCAGGTCAATAAAACGCCCCCTGTCCAGTTCAAGAGCCACCCGGGTATTGGGTTTCTTCCCGGTAACCCCGAGCATATCAACCACGGTTTTCCCCCGGGTGAGTGTCCCTTGCGTTTCCACTTCCACATAACACTCACGAAATTCCGCCAGACTCTCATCAATCGCGCAGGCCATGGCAAATGGATCGTGAAGGGCCAGACCTGAGAAACCGACACTTTCATAGAAATCGGCATAGGTTTTCAGCATATCGCAGCAGAGTATTGGAATGGTTTTCCCTGAAGCTCTGAGAGAGGCAATTTCTTCCTCTGAAATCAGGGCCCGGTTGGTTACATCCAGACCGTACAAATCGATGGGTATCCCCGACTGGAAAACCGCCGCCGCGGCATAAGAATCGGCATAAATCTTAAATTCCGCAGCCGGGGTAACATTTCCAAAACCCGCGGCGCCGCCCATCATGATGATACGTCTTATTTTCTTTGAAAGACCCGGATACTGTCCCAGGGCTGTTGCAATATTGGTGAGCGGCCCTATTACTACCAGATCCAGTTCACCCTCATGCTCATCGGCCATCTCATTAATAAAAGCGGCAGCC
>JAUUYD010000309.1 GCA_030590585.1 Spirochaeta sp. | reverse complement strand
GGTGCCTGAATAATGGCCACACTCGCCAGACGACTGAAATCAACCTTGCCCATGATGGCGGCAATGATGTAACCAACCAGAAGACCGATGAAAATTGCGCCCATACGGATGAAGTTATTATTGCTTCTGTTCAGAACCACAATTACAACCAGAACGATTGCCGCCAATCCCAGGTTCTGCAGGGAAGCAAAAGAATCGGGGAAGTTCGCCATAACATATGCTCCGCCGGCGATATCAATGATACCAACCCGAATAAGGGACATACCAATCAGGGTAACCACAATACCGCTTACCAGAGGGGTGATGATTTTCTTCAGCAGGGGAATAAAACGGCTGAAAATCATTTCTACAAAGGAGCCCAGGAAACACACTGCAAAGATAGTTGCCAAAGCTGCTTCAACTGTTCCGCCGCCGGCTTTTACCGCCAGACCGGCCGCAATTACCGAGCCTAGAAAGACAAAGCTTGTCCCCTGGATACTTAGAAGCCCTGACCCTATGGGTCCGATTTTTTTTATCTGTATAAATGTGGAAATACCGCTTGCAAAAAGGGCCATCGAGATGATGAAACTGCTCTGATGCACATCCAGTCCCAAGGCTCCCGAAATGATAATCGGCGGCGTAATAATACCGACAAAAATGGCCATCAGGTGCTGCAGTCCCGCAAAGAACGCCTGTGGTGCCGGCGGCTTGTCATTCAATTTGTAAATCATATCCGACATAGAAACTCCTTAACTGTGATTTGTTATTTAGTATAGTTCCTGATAAGCCACAGCGATAGGAAATGTTTTTATTATCGACAGGCACCGAGGGGACTCGCCATTCGGTCGGCGGTTCCACCCTTCGATTCCTTGTGCCAAATGAAAAAACCACCCTTGATGGGTGGTTTTTCTCATTAGGCGCCGAGCGGAATCGAACCGCTGAATCATGGATTTGCAATCCACTCCCTTAGCCTCTTGGGTACGGCGCCGTGTGGGGGAAAATATATCGAATTGAGAGGGGAACGTCTACAATGTTTGAAAAAAATCCTTTAAAAGGACTCCTGGCAATTTCCCCGAAGAATTTTCTCCAGGTTTGTGCTTGTTGCTGAGAACAGGACAAAAAGACAGCAAAGTGGGAGGAATTGGGGCCGGAGTGGGTGCGGTTTGGGGTAAGATAGTTGCATAATTGGTGCATAGTGGCTGCAGAATGGACGTGATATTTTACCCATGGCATGTTGAAAAATTGTGAAGATTCTGTGTGCAGGTTTTCAAAAACTGCCGAAAAAAACTGTCGAATTAGAACAGGAAGTCGTCGGGGAGAGGATTGTAGTGTTCATCCACGTCATCAATGGTGGAATCATCAGGCAGGTTGAAGATTCCCATGATTTCACGGTGGATGGGCTTGCTGAAATCATCCCCGTGATAAATAACATATGATTTTTTTTCAAAGAGGTATACAACCCGGCCTCTGGAGATGCTGTCATATTCGTCTCTCATATGCGGCGGTAGCTCTTCGAGTATTCCCCGCTTGCCCATGATAAACCAGGCGGCGTAATGACCCGTAGCGTAGTCGATACTCACCCTTGTATGTACGGCTTTTGATTTTGCTGCTGATTCCACATGGAAAAGTTTCCCTTCATGGATCCAGAATATTCCGACTCTAGGCTCTTCCACTATTCACCACTGTTTTCATCATTAATGTACTGGTTGATTAATCTTAGAGCTTCCCGGCTGTCAAGTTGGCCTGAAATTGCAAGACGGCCGATGCGCTCATAAGCATCGAAGTAGCGAATAATTTCAGGGTTCACAGGGATGGGCACTGCATCTTTCATTTCAGGAATTATGGCTGCACGGACGGTGTCTTCCAGGACGAGTTCCGCGATGATTCTGAAGGATGAATCCCCGGCAAGGGCAGGGGCAGAGGCAGCGGCAGAGGCCATCGGGATGGCGGCGTATTCTACGCGGATGATATTGACGCTGCCTTCAGGCGGGAGAGCTTTGGAAAATTGTGCTTCCAGGGGACTATGGGGCTCCATGGATGAGGGCAGACGGACGGCTGAATGTGAAGTTCCTGATGTTAAAGCGGCTACTGGAAGCTTTGTAATGATGAGACTGGATTTGCGTATTGAGGCTGCCCAGTCAAAGAATTCTGCCAGGCTGTCGGGTATTCTGCCTTCATCATCGAATAAATCGGGATTTTCGGCTAACAGGAAGAGTAGGGCAGCCTCGCCATGGTAGGCGTCAACTGCCATGGGGAGCTCTATTCCCTGGGGATTGCCTGGGTCTGCACTGTTGGATATCCATTCGGAGACTCTTCCGGAAACTTGATGATATGAGCTGAGTAGGGGTTTCAGGCGGATAAGGTTGAGTTGATCCAGAAGTATGAGCTGGGGTAGACCTTCACTCGGGGGATCGGAGAGATAGAGTCCGGGCTGGGTAATATCCAGCCAATCGACATTGACATCCCTGAACGCGAGGGCCGAGAGGAGGTCATTTTTAAAATCCGGATTATTAATTGCAGACCAGATGGATATGGATTCAACATTGAGACGATCGCCATGAACAGAGATACGATCGGGATTGGAGAAGATGTCGCGGCCTGTATGCACTTCCCAGATGCCGTCTTGATAGACAAGGAGAGCATCGTCCCAGTTGTCCCAGTAAACACGGTTTATACCTGATTGGACTTCCAATGAATCCACCGACTGCATCCAGGGGTAAAGGGCACTTAAAGGGATGACGGAGTTATGGGCAAAATCCTGTAGGGCGGCATTGTCCATGACGGCGAGATTGCGGCCGTTCAGGGAGAAATCGAGTGACCAAAGCGGGATTGAGGCGGTGATGATGAAAATGGCGGTAAGAAAGAGAACCGGAGATAATCTGCGGTATTCAAAGTGTCGCATATCTTTATATCGGCTCATGAATTGTATTAACTGAAAATCGATGGTGCAAAGGACTTAAAGTACGTCACCCAATATTCTGATATTTACTTCCAATGCATCAAGGAAAATCTCAAGATCCTCCTTTTTTGTAATGGCGCCGGTTGAGATACGTATCATACCGGTGGCTATGGCTTTGGGAACTTCCATGGCGATCATGGCTTTGGGGAGCTTTCCCCTTTTATTATTGCTGCAGGCCGATCCGGTGGATACGGCGAAACCAGATTCGGCGAGTACCCTTGCAAGAACTTCTCCGGGTATGGGGGGAAAGCTGACGGCGATGATGCCCGGAACATAGTGCAATGAGTTTTCGGGAGATACGATTCGGGCTTCGGGGACAATTTTCGTTTTTTCTTTCAGGCCGGGGCGGTTTTTCAGCTCATTGAGGAGCCAGACGCCGTTTTCAGCTGTTAAAGGGGATGGGCGGCCGTGTTTTTCCAGTGCCATTGCCATGGAGATGGCTCCGGCGACATTTTCTGTTCCCGGGCGGACACCGTGTTCCTGGCCGCCGCCTCGGGCAAAAGCTTCGAATTTTGGATTACGGTGATAGAGCAGGCCGATTCCACGGGGTCCCCGGAATTTATGGGCACTGAACGAGGCGGTGTCGATGTCGAGTTCGGCAAGGTTTATCGGTATTTTACCGGCGGCCTGGACGAGGTCGGCATGAAAATGAATGGGACGGCCGTTAGTGTGTTCTTCCCGGAAGCTGCGGACTGAGGCGGCGAGTTCAGTTAAGGGCTGAATGGCTCCGGTTTCATTGTTAACGCCCATAACGGCAACCAGCCGGGTATCGGGATTCTTCTCAAGGGTACGGGAGAGTTTCTTCGTGGTGATTCTACCGTCAGATCCCGGTGAGATTTCCTTAATCTTCCAACCCCGGGAGCTGAGTATGGATGCTGTTTCGGCGATTGAGGGGTGTTCAAGGCCGCTGATAACAAGGGTGCCCGGTTCCCGGAGTAATAATTTTGAGAGCAGGACGATGGTGTTCGCTTCGGTGCCGCCGGAGGTGAATGCCAGCTGCTCAGACCGGCAGCCGAGAACGGCGGCACATCGGGCTCTTGCATCTTCCAGGGCTCCCCGGGCCGCCTTGCCTGCGGGGTAGGGGGACGAGGGATTCCCGTAGTATTCAACGGCGGCCGAGGCATAGGCCGCTATAACATCGGGGTCAGGCGGGGCCGTGGCAGCCCAATCGAGGTAGGTCATACAAGAAAATCTATGATAAATGGAGCGATTCGTCTATCATTAAGTTGATATGGATGCAGCCGGGAATATCGTTGAGAAAATTACAGAAAAGATTCAGGAGCTCTCCCGGAAAGAT
>JAUUYD010000304.1 GCA_030590585.1 Spirochaeta sp. | reverse complement strand
GAAGCTGCCGGTCATTGAAACCTCTTGCACCACCCGGGAAGGGGTGGATACATGGATTGAGTGGATGAATGACTTTATTACCGGAGTCTACCCAGGCTAATTTCCCCAAGCAGCTCAACCCGCGCGTTTAAACCAGATTGACGAAGGATTCTCAAAACGCCTATTCCCTGAAAGCATCAGATACGCCGCGAAACAGATGACAAGATAGATGGTGTAAAGTCCCAGAACCTGATAAGTGGGTTTCAGAGTACCGTGCAAGGCTCCGACTGCAGGCATATTTGCCGTGAGAATGATGGGGATGGCAGCTAAAAATGTCAGGCCGGCTGAAAACATGAAATCCCGGCTGGCAGGTGTTTCAAACTGGGGATCGATAATCCGAAGCAGTGCCAGACCCGTTGGCAGGGTTCCTGTAGCCGCACCGTAAATCAGAACCGCCCTGTAAAATACATGATCCTGAAAAACACGGCTTGAAAGCCATATATGGCTGAAAGTTGTTGCCAGACCGGTCAAACCGGCGATTATGATGATTGGAACCCAGTACTGTGCGACAACTGCCGCACTGATTGCCGCGATGGCCGCAGCCACCATGAAGTCCACACTGAAGCCGCTGATACGGGTTAGACGTTCATTATCAATAATAAATTCTATTCGCAGCCCTTTGAGGAAGGCTTTCACCCCCATGGCGGTTATCCCGCAAAAGATGAACATGATACCCCAGAGGTTTGTTGCCAGCTGAACACCTGTATTTCCCAGAAATGCCAAAAGCCAGGATAGAGCGGTTAAACCCAGATAGGAGAGTAAGTAGGTAAAAAGAACCAAACCGGTACTGAAGGCCAGGGGGTCGATAGCCTCGGGGTTGGTGATGTTGGAAATCTCCGATTTCACAGAGGATTCCCCGCGATGCATAATCCCCTGCCTGACTCTTCGTCCTTCGATACGCGCCTTCTCTTCACCGCTTACCCAGCCCTTGCGCATCCCGTAATTCACCAGGAAGATTCCTCCAAAGCTCGACCACACAAAGCCCAGAGCACCGAAGGTAAGTCCGACACTCCCGAGTCCCTTGAATCCCATGGCTTCCCAACCGGTTCCGATGGCAAAAGCCTGGCCTGGACCCAGGGAAAAGCCCAGAACGGCAAAGAGACCGAATCCGGGAAAAAGATTGGGAAGGAAGGTTTTAATAAGGGCAAGGGTAATGAGGGTACCTAGAAAACATTGGATTGCGTACTGGGTAAGAACCATGGTGCTGGTGGCAAAAACATCACGGCTGGATCGCCTTTTCTCCTTGCTCACCCGTAGGGTCATGGAAATAAAAGAGATGTTCAGAAAATGAAAAACAATATTTTTCAGGCTCATCGTATCCATCCCGAGGAGCGGGAAAACCCAGTTGTACAGGGGAAAAAGCAGAAAACCGGCTGTAAGAGCATTGGGGACTAGAAAGCGCTGAAAAAAATTGATTTTTGAACGTAATAATGTGGCAAGCATAAGAGCTCCGCCGATGATACCCATGTCGATGAGGAAATGCCAGCTAAATGTCATGATGTAGCCTCCCTCCTGCATGATACGGTCAATGGGGCGGCCTCACAAGCGAAACGGCTCTGGAATCAGAGCCGTTTCATGTTAAATAGTAATATTGAAAGAATCTCAATCGTCTTTTGTATTGGTTTTAGAATCATCAACAGGACCGTCTCCTGACTTAGCTTCCACGGAGGTATCCCCGGCGGCTTCTTTGGCGGCTTTTTCCTCAGCAGCCTTACGGGCAGTTTCTTCTTCAGCGGCCCGGCGTTCGGCCATCCTCTCCTTGATAGCTTCATTTCTGGCATCACCTGAAGCTTTCGCCCTGTCCGAAGGTTTAAGATCGGCTGCTTTTCTGGCCGTATAATCAGTATTCCCGAGTTCATCTGAATCGATAAGACCCATTAACTCCTCACGTTCCATCGTTTCTTTATCCAGAAGCCTTATCGTGATAGCTTCAAGGAGGCTGCGATGCTTTGTCAGCAGTTCCATAACCCGCTGGTAACGCTCTGCCATGATACGCGTGATTTCTTCATCAATATAGCGCTGGGTTTCTTCGGCGTATTCCCGGCCCTGATAGTACTGCTGTTCGACTCCCAGATATCCCCCGCCTCGCCGGTCCAGTGAAACATTGGTAAACCGTTCACTCATTCCCAGCCGGGTTATCATGGAACGGGCAATATCAGTAGCCTGCATGATATCGTTCCCCGCGCCGGTGGATACGGTCCCGTAAATAATTTCCTCTGCAGCCCGACCGCCCAGTGCCACATCAATAAGCCCGAAAAGCTCTTCTCTGGTCTGAAAAGACCGCTCTTCCTCAGGTACCGGAAGCATATATCCCATGACACCAAACCCCCGGGGTACAATGGTGATTTTCTTCACCAGATGCTGATCCGGAGTAAAAACATTCACCAGGGCATGTCCGGTTTCATGGTATGCCGTCACTTCCCTTTCATGGGGATTGAGCAGCTTGTTCTTCTTCTGGAGTCCGATGGCCGCTTTCTCAATAGCCTCGAAAAAGTCCTCTTTACTAACCTTCTCACGTCCGAGACGTACTGCATGCAGGGCCGCTTCATTAACAATATTGGACAAATCGGCACCGGCAAGTCCGGCTGTGGCTTTGGCAAATTCAGCCAGATCTATATCATCCTCCATTTTCACATCGGCTGAATGAATACGGAGTATGGCTTCACGGCCAATCTGGTCCGGCTTGTCCACAACAATCTGCCTGTCGAAACGTCCGGGACGCAGGAGCGCGGGATCCAGAACTTCAGGGCGGTTTGTGGCTGCCAGAATTATCACGCCGCTGGTTGAATCAAAGCCGTCCATCTCCACCAGGAGCTGATTCAGTGTCTGCTCCCTCTCATCATTCGTAGACATTGCACCTGCCCGGCTCTTACCGATGGCATCCAGTTCATCAATAAAGACAATACACGGGGCTTTGTCTCTGGCTTGTTTGAACAGATCTCTTACCCTGGCAGCACCGACACCGACAAACATCTCGACAAAGTCCGCACCGGACATCCGGAAGAACGTCACCTCCGCCTCTCCGGCTACGGCTCGAGCCAGAAGGGTTTTACCTGTTCCGGGAGCTCCTACAAGAAGAGCACCTTTGGGAATTCTTCCGCCTATATTTGTATATTTTGTCGGGCTTTTCAGAAAATCGACAATTTCAACCAATTCGTCCTTGGCCTCATCACAACCTGCAACATCTTTGAACCGGGTCTGCAGATCGCTCTCGGCGACAATTTTAGCGTTATTCTGACCGAAACTCATCACGTTGGAACCGCCCAGTCCGCCCATGCGCTTGAGTATGTATCGCCAGATGAAGAGCATAAGTGCAATCGGAATTACCATGCGGAGGAAGAGATCCAAAAGATAATTGTTCGACTCGGGAATAGCTTTGTAAACAATACCCTTTTCTTCCATCAGAGGAAGAAGAGTCGGATCGTTATTTATCTGTTCCGTCTTCCAGGAAATCAGATTGCTGTTGTCAGAACCAAAAACACCTTGAAGTAATGTAGAAGCATTAGAACCCGACAATTCCTGCTGTATAAAAGAATAACCTATCAAAGAAGAACCGGAGTAATGAACCTCTTTGATACTTCCTCCGGCAATGAGCTCCTTGAAATCACTGTAGGGTATGGATTGGTCGTTACCCTTGAACATAAACATGTTCAGAATACTGAGGAGCATTACAGCAAGCAGAAGATACCACATTGAAAAACGGAACTTCCCGCCTTTGAAAGGATTCATTCCGCTTTCCTCACCCTTCTTCTTTGTTTTCTTCAACAACTCGCGCCAGTCGTTGTTATCGTCATCTTTTCTTTTATCGTTATTCATTCAGTCCTCTGTAAAAACTGCCCTTGTATGGACAGTGCCTTTATAATAAGCAATTAAGGCCATCAGGGGAAATTTCTGTAAATACACCTGTTCTTTCAATTTATATGTTTGTCTATAATCAATGAACTATGACTGAATTCAGTCAACCACCCACCTGCAAAGCAGGTGGCTTGGGGGTTGCGCCCCCAAAGGGGGCTTACGGTGTTGCAAAAGCCGCAGAAATTAAGGAAACAGGGTCCAAGGCAAAGCCCTTCCGGAACCGCCACCAGGGGAGGCGGCTTTCGCTTTAGTAAAATAACCACCCGAAAGGGTGATTCAGGGGAAACGAGCCTGTCCAACGGTATCAGATGTCCTAAGGATGATCTGAATATTGAAGTTCTCGGTGATGTTGATGAACTGCATTCCTTCCTCGGATTACTCAAAGCATCCCTGGACGTT
>JAUUYD010000382.1 GCA_030590585.1 Spirochaeta sp. | reverse complement strand
CCGGAGCAAAAAGAATGGCTCTGAATCCCAGGGATTTTTTCATATGCTGGGCGATTCCAGCCAAAACAAGACCGACAAATCCTTCCAGCACTATGGTGAGGCCGATGTAGACCATATTATTCCTGAAGGCTTTAACAAGAACCAGGTCGGTAAAGAGTCTGCTGTAATGTTCCAGGGTACCGAAGGATTCCGGTATGAAGCGCCGCCATTCGGTAAAACTGGAAAACAATGTCAGCGCGATAGGAAAGATCAGTATAAAACTGTACAAACCCAAAGCCGGAAGAACGAATAAAATATGACGATTGTCTTTTTTCTTCATAATTACCCTTAAAAACGGGGAACCGCGATTCGGCGATTCCCCGTTGGATTACTTCCTCAGATGGGCAATCTTGGATTCAGCTGCTGTCAGAGCTTCTTCGGGTGTTGCGATATTTTCGAACACCTTGGCAATGGCTTCATACAGGGCAAAGGCCATCTCAAGATCGTATCCTGTGTCCGGGGGAGCAACAATAACACCACCGGTGGAAAGATCTTCAACCATTTTGGCTACAACGGGATTGGATGTATCGTTGGCACCCTTCATGGTAACAGTTCCTTCACCTTCAAAGGAATGACGTTTCTGGTTCTCCATACTGAACATCAGGCGCATGAAATCATAGGCCAGTTCTTTATGTTCGGTCTTGGAATTGATCATATAACCGGTATTTAAACCCAGGATGGATTTCTGATCGCCCTTGCCGCCTGGGATTGGCGGAACCATGAAATAATCATGTCCAAGCTCAGTAAAATCTTTACCGACAGCTTCAATCTCACCGGGATACCAGCTGCCCAGGGGATACATGGCTGCATCTCCGTTTACCATGGGAATAAAGCTCTCTTCGTAACCCAGGGTGTTCATATCAGGGTTCACAAAACCTGCTGCACCCATATCGTATGCCATCTGAAGCGCTTTCACAAAGTCAGGGTCTGCCAGGGTGTATCCAGGCTCAAGATTCATTATGGCTTCAGCCTTGGCATCTCCGGCTACCCGATAGAGGAAGAGGCCGATAAAGTTGCCGGCTACCCAGGCGTCTGCATTACCCATGACAATGGGTATTTTTCCTGCCGCTTTAACAACTTCACAAACATTGATGAACTCATCGTAGGTGGTGGGAGCACTCAGTCCCAATTCACTGAAAAGGCCCTTGTTGTACCACATCTGAATTGTAATATCCTGATTGAGAGGAAGGCCGTAAACCCCGCCGTCATGGACAAATCCGCCCCATGCTGAAGAGGCAAAATTCGGCTCGAATTCAGCTGCCAGATCGGAAATATCCATAGCCTCACCATCAAGATAGTGATTTCTAACCCTTGCGCCGCCCCATTCGAAGTAGATATCCGGAGGTGTATCGCTCTGCAGCAGTGCAGGTAAACCGGCGAATTGATAATCATCTCCGGAAGAGGCATCCCACTGAACAGTCACACCGGGGTTGGCGGCCTCAAATTCAGCGATGTTATCATCAAAAATTGCCATATCGTCCATGCTGATACCGGACGAACCGACTCGGAGAATGATTCCATCCTCACTATCTCCTCCGGCAAAAAGCACCGAAGCTGCAAGCAATAACAGTATTACGGTTCCCAAACGTTTCATATGGGACCTCCCTTTAAATATTTAATAGTATTATTATACTTGGTTTTATATTTGTCAATACATATTATATGTGTTAGAATAAAATAAGAAAAATAAACATCCCGGAGGACAAATAATGTACAGAATCGGAAATCCTGAAATCAACGCTGTCGGCGAAGCTATCAAGTCCGGCAGATTATTCCGATATGCCAATATGACCGGAGCTAAAGAGAATAGCCGGGTTGAGGCCTTTGAATCCGAATGGGCCGGTTTTACCGCTGCGTCCCATTGTCTTTCAACTACTTCGGGAACTGCGTCACTGATCTGCTCTTTAACGGCTCTGGGAATCGGCCCGGGGGATGAGGTGATAGTTCCCGGATACACCTACATTGCCACAGCCCTGGCAGTCCTGAAAACCGGCGCTATTCCGGTAATCGCCGAAATTGATGAATCATGCACCCTTGACCCTGAGTCACTCAAAGAACTTGCCGGACCCCGGACAAAAGCCGTCATTCCGGTGCATATGATGGGTATGCCCTGCGATATGGATTCCATTCTTCAGATTGCCCGTGAAAAAAATCTGTTTGTTCTTGAAGATGCCTGTCAGGCAGCCGGTGGAAGCTACAAGGGAAAGGTTCTGGGGACCCTCGGAGATATGGGAGTATTCAGTTTCAATTTCTATAAAATCATCGCCTCTGGAGAAGGCGGTTCCCTGATAACCAACGACCGAAATCTCTATGAGCGGGCTTTCATGGAACACGATGGCGGTGGAGCTCTCTGGCCGGATAATGATGATATCAAAGCTCCCTTTTTCGCCGGCGGTAACTCCCGGAACAGTGAAATATCAGGGGCAATACTTCTTGAACAGCTCAAACGCCTTCCGGGCATACTCTCGGATTTAAGAAGAGCTCGCCGAACCATTGCCGGCTTACTGAAACCTGCAGGACCAATTCACATTACCCCCTCCCGGGATTCTGAAGGTGACTGCGGTATACAAACTACATTACTCGCCGATGATGCCGAGAGTATGCGGAACCTGCTTGGCAGGTTGATTAAAGCCGGTATTGAGGCGGAAACCCCGGCAGATTCCGACCGGCATCTCTTCTACAATTGGGAACCGATACTCTCATTACGCGGAGCTGCTCATCCGATGATGAATCCCTATAAGATGGCGGCAAATGCCGAATGTCGATGCAATTACCCCGATGATATGCTCCCCCGAACCCGGAATATCGTGGCCCGGACCATCATGATAAGGCACAATATCGACTGGAACGAAAAAGAGCTGAAAGAGACAGCAGCAGTTATCAACAAGTGTATTCGAGAGCTGGAAGGTTCATGATGAGCCTGAAGGATATCATTCCCATGCCGGATCTGCTGGCGAGCCGGCGCCTGCTCTGTATTCAGCCACATCCGGATGATATGGAGTTCAGCTCCGGAGGAACTCTGGCTATGCTCTCTGATCGAGGTACGGAAATTATATATCTGACGGTGACTGACGATGCCGCGGGCTTTCTTTCAGGAAACAAAGAAGAAGCCGATGAAAGAAGAAAAATTCGTAAAACAGAACAACAGAATGCCGGAAAACTTCTCGGTGTCAGTGAATATTACTGGCTGGATCTGCCGGATGCCGGGGAATGGGACATAAGACAGGCCCGGGATTTGATGCTGGGAATTATACGCCGGATCAGACCTGATTTCATACTCACCGTAGACCCCTGGCTGCCCTATGAGGCTCATCGGGATCATGTTATGACCGGTTTTGCCGCTTGTGAAGCGGCCATACTTTACAGCCTTCCCTCTGTTGCACCGGATCAGTCGGTACCATTCTCACCATTCTCGATTCAAGGCATAGCCCTGGCATGGAGCGACAGGCCCAATCTCAGCCTCGATGTGGAAATCTGGAAAAAACGTAAACGGGATGCCGTCAGACAGCACGAATCACAGATCGATGCTAAATCCTGGGAGCAGTACTGTGCCTATGACGACGGACGGGGTGCCAGGGAGGGTTCTGCCTCGGGTGCAGGTTATACCGAATCTTTCAAGGTTCTCGATCCCCGGCTGCT
>JAUUYD010000318.1 GCA_030590585.1 Spirochaeta sp. | reverse complement strand
TCATACCATCAATTGCATCAGAGGTTCCCTCTCTTGATAATGGTTTGATTACTATTGATTCCGATGGATCCACCTACATTTCTTTTCCTATCAGAGAGGGAATAAAATTCCATAATGGAGAAATCCTGACTCCTGAAGATGTGGAATATACCTTTAAAAGAGCCGTTGTTGTTGGTGCACAGACTTCCAGTCTTTCCATGCTGACACCCAATCTTATCGGAGAGAACTCTTTTTCGGATCTGATCGACAGTGTCGGGTTTGAAGCTGCCTGGCAGGTTCTGGATCAGCTGGTAGTAGTTAAGGGTGACAGTGTTGTTTTTAAACTCCCCAAACCCTTTGTTCCTTTCCTGGGGATAATGGCGGATGGCGGAAACGGTTCTGCAATTCTGTCCAAAAGCTGGAGCATCGAACAGGGTGCCTGGTCCGGGTCTAAAGAGACTGCTCAGGATTATCTGAACATCACAATGGAAGAAGATCCTCTCTTCGATAAAATGATGGGATCGGGTCCGTTCAAGTTCGTAACCTGGGAACCGTCAAAAAGGATAGTTCTCGAAGCGTTTGATGATTACTGGCAGGGCGCACCACGGATTCAGAGAGTTGTCAGAACCATCGTAACTGATAGCCAGACGGCTCTATTGATGCTGAAAAATGGCGATGCTGATTTTACAACTGTCAGTGTTTCCGACTTGGGCCAGGTTGAAGGCGCCCCGGGAATCAAGGTTCTTAAGAACCTTCCTTCCACATGGCTGATGAAGATCAACTTCATCATGGATATTGATAAGGGCAGCAGTTATATCGGTGATGGAATGTTGAGCGAAGGGGGAATCCCCAATGATTTCTTCGGCGATATCAATGTCAGAAAAGCTTTCGAGTACAGTTTTGACTGGGATATATTTATTGATGATGTATTTCTTGGTGCTGCACAGAAACCCTACGGCCCTGTTCTCGTCGGCTTCCCGACTGCAAATCCTGATAATCCTCAATACTATTTTGATGCGGCAAAGGCTGAAGAGTTCTTCAGGAAAGCCCTGGGCGGTAAACTCTGGGATACCGGTTTTACGATGACGGCCGTCTATTCAAGTGGTTCCACTCACAGACAAAGAGCTCTCGAAATCCTGAAAATGAATATTGAGGATCTGAATCCCAAATTTCATATTGAGTTAGCCTCTCTCCCATGGGCCGGATATGTTGGTGCAATAAAAGAAAGCCAACTGCCTCTAACCCTCTTTGGAATCCTTCCGGATGTCTTTGATCCCTACTATCCGCTTTTTGAGCATATGCACTCTGCCGGCGGTTACGCAGAATGGGGCGGTTATGTTGATCTTGCAAAAGAAAAATTTGATCCGCTTATAGATGAATTAGGTACAAACTACGATCCCGCCAGAAGAGAAGTACTTTCCAGGGAACTTCAGAAAATGGATTATGATTATGCTTTAAGTATTTTTCATTTCCAGGCAGTGGAGCATGTAGCTATGCAGGATTATGTGCAGGGCTATCTTGCCGGTGCATTCCCGGGTAACCTTGACTTCTACCCTCTCTATAAAGAAAATAAATAATCTTTCTATAGAGAATCATTCGAAGGGGATCTCGAAAGAGATCCTCTTTTTTAGGAAAGCCAAGTGATTAAATATCTATTAAAAAGATTACTCATGTTGCCGGTAATTCTCTTATTTTTATCGATGCTGATTTTTTCACTGGTTATGTTTTTAAGTCCTTATGAAAGATTGGCAGTCTTCATACCCAATGCTGATGCTGTTGGCTCATCAATACCGTTTGATGAACTTGTTACAAAGTATGGTTTGGATAAACCTTTTTATATTCAATACTGGGAATGGGTACAGAGGGTTGCTCATGGGAATCTCGGATGGTCTCCATCCGCAAGAATGCCCGTATCCGATGCCTTGAAACAGTACTTCCCTGCCACAGTCGAGTTAATGCTGGTTGGGGGACTGATTGTGTTTGCCGGCGGGATATTCCTGGGAACAAAATCGGCCAGAAATCACAATAAATTCTTTGATCAGGCATCGAGGGTTGCCACTACCATCGGGGTTTCCCTGCCTGAGTTTATTTTCGGATTACTGCTGCTGGTTCTTTTCTATGGTATCCTGGGTATCCTTCCTCCGGGACAGATGAGCGCGTGGGCGGAAGATGTTGTTTATCTTGGAAGTTTTAAGCATTACACAGGATTTCTACTTCTTGACTCAATACTGAACGGGGAACTGTATATTTTCTGGGACGTGTTAAAGCATTTAATATTACCGGCAGCGGCCTACTCAATCGGGCTGCTCTCGGTAATGCAGAGAATAGTCCGGTCATCTTTACTTGAAACACTTAAAAAAGATTTTGTTACAACTGCACGTGCAAAAGGATTGGCAGAATCTGTCGTAATAAAAAAACATGCCAGGAGAAATTCTCTACTGCCGGTGGTGACAGTCAGCGGCTCCATGATTGCCAAAATGCTTGGTGGTGCAGCCATTGTTGAGACGGTCTTTAATTATCACGGAATGGGAAGGTTCATTGTTATTGCCGCACAGGGACTGGATTTCCCGGCAATTCTCGGCTCTTCCTTATTGATAGGTGTGATTATTGTCATTACAAATCTTGTGGTGGATATTTTATATACAATCCTGGATCCCACGGTCACATTGGAGTAATCCCGGTGGATAAGTTAAAGCAATTTTTTAAAAATCCCCTCGGTGTAACGGGGCTCATACTCATTGTCTTCTGGCTTTTTGTTGCGATTTTTGCTCCTGTTATTGCTCCGCCTCACAGCAGGAATAATCCGTATATGATTGAAAGAATCGGATTTTCCTCTCTTCCCGTTCCGCCTTCAAAAGAGGCTCCATTTGGATTGACCAGTGGCGGGTATAACATCTTTTACGGTATAGTCTGGGGCAGCCGGACCGCTTTCAGAGTTGGTCTTATCGTAGTCTCTTCTACCTTGGTAATAGGAGTAATTTTAGGCGGTGTCGGATCGTTTATCGGCGGGGCACTTGATAACATCATCATGAGATTTACCGATCTTGTTATGAGTTTCCCTTTTCTGATTGCTGTCATCATTATGAGTATTGTTCTCGGGAAAGGTATTGATAAGCTGATTATCGCATTAATCATATTCGGCTGGAGAAGCTATGCCCGAGTAATGAGGAGTGAGGTTCTTTCTGTCAAAGAACGTGACTTTGTCAGTGCCGCATACAGTCTTGGAATGAATCGGATCAGGATTTTTCTAGTTCATATCGTGCCGAACTCAATATTTTCGGTCTTTGTTCTGGCGAGTCTGGATATCGGTACCATGGTTCTCATCTCCGCTTCCTTAAGCTTCATAGGTGTTGGTGCCGAACCCGGGTATGCGGACTGGGGTCAGATGATTAATTTCTCCCGCAACTGGCTTCTGGGTACCATCGATAACCCGATGATTTATTGGTACACCTATCTCTACCCCTCTCTTGCCATCTTCTCGTTTGTTATGGGGTGGACATTGATGGGGGATACTTTAAGAGATGTTCTGGATCCCAAAATGGTAAAAAGGTGAATCCCATCATTGACAGCCATACTCACCTTGGTTTGGAATCCTTCATAGTTGATGAAATACCTGACTGGAAACTGCAAAAACCTGCTTTTCAGGTAAAAATGGAAAATACAATTGAGAATCTTATTGCGTCAATGGACAGGTCCGGTATTACGAAATCTGTGACATTTCCCTTCCCTCTCGAAGAAGTGGACAGTGTTACGGCTAATTCCTATGTCCTGGATCAGGCCGGGCAGAACCCTGAGCGTATCATTCCATTCTCACTGCTGGATGATGAACCTGAGCGGTGGATTGAGCAGGGAACATGCGGATTCAAACAGCATTTCCTTCTGGCTCCTGAACGTTTCAATGCAGTTGACGTCTATAGAGCGATTGAACGTTCAAAATTACCTCTGGTAGCTCATTTTACCACGGGCAAGGCCCTGGAAGAGGCTCATGCAATTCTTGAGATTGCCCCGGATTTAACGTTGATAGTTGCACACATGGGCCGACAGGTACCCAATACCGGAGAAGGGGTTCTTGATCTGGCAGGGGAATTGAAAGATGAACCCCGGGTGTATTTTGAGACATCAACAGTTGACGATGCGGAAATTATCAGGAAAGCCGGAGATATCGTTGGATTT
>JAUUYD010000465.1 GCA_030590585.1 Spirochaeta sp. | reverse complement strand
ACGGCTATGTTGGCAAGAATATACGTCAGCATGAACACCGCCGAAGCGGTTTTGACAAGAAAATCCAGGTTGAGCTGCAGGCTCAAGATAACAAAAAGTCCGGTAAACAGTACCGCAGTATAAGGTGTGCCTGATTTTCGGCCTACTCTGGAAATAAATTCGGGAAGCAGTCCGTCCCGGGCCAGGGCCAGTGGGTAGCGGGAGGCGGACATGATTCCGGCCAGAGCTGTGGTGACAAAGGCAATTGCCGCGGCAGCCGAAATGATAATCCACCCGATTCGCCCGGAGAATCCGGCAGCGGCATCGGCCACCGGCGTGAGGGATGTTGAAAACTCCTCCCCGGAGAGAAGTCCGGTGGTTACAACGATGATTCCTATATACAGAAGGGTAACCACGAGGATGGAAAGCAGTGCTCCACGCGGTATCTCCCGCTGGGGATCCTTTACTTCCTCCGCGATAGTTGACACCTTAAGCAGGCCGCCGAAAGATACAAATACAAAGGCCGCGGTCGAAAGCATGCCGTTGAAACCGTTACTATAGAAGGGTTTGAACCGGGAAATCTGAACCCGTGGAGCTCCCACGAAGATAAATACAGCCATAATTGTAACCAGAATAAAAACCAGTACCACTTCCAGCCCGGCGGCTCCCTCAACACCGGCCAGATTAAGAGCGACAAAAAACAATGTAAACCCCAGGGCTGTTAGAGCCGGATTCCATCCTGTGATAAGAAAGAGCATCTCTGAAAGACCGAAAATGGCGAAAGCGGATTTCAGGCTCATTGCGAACCAGCTGAGGGTTCCTGTAACATTGCCCATCAGCGGTCCGAATGTTCGCCCGATGTAGAAGTAGTCACCACCGGCTTTGGGCATGGCTGTGGCCAGCTCGATGATGCTGAGCACTCCGATCAGGGCAATGAATCCTGCAATGCCGTAGGAAAGAAAGAGGGAGGGGCCGGTAAGTCCGAAGGCGATTCCAGGGAGTATGAATATTCCCGAACTCACCATCGCGCCGGTGGCGATACTGAACACATGCCGCATTTTAAGATTTTTTTTCAGTGCCTGACTCATATGAGCCTGATTCTAATTCGTATTCTGCCCCAATTCAAACACCCAGATCAAACATTCCCCGGACTTCTTCGTTATCACCGACATAGGAGAACGGCTTGTTACTCCCCAAAACTCTCAGATATTCCAGAATTTCATCTATCCTTTCACCGGCTTTTTCATGCTTGAACGTTACCCGCTTGAGAAACAATTCCAGAGCTTCCACCGAGCCGCCCATCAGATCGTAGGACTGTTCAGCGGCTTCATGAGGGTTCTCGTTAATCCACTGAATTGTGTTTTCCAGTTCTTCATAGAAGACTTTAACAATCTCCGGATGGTTTTTAACAAGGTCACCTTTGAGTATCAGCCCGGCATTGGGGAGCTGTCCGCTGACATTATTAAGGCTTTGCCATATATCGCTGTAGGTGAAGGCTTCTGATATTTCCCCTTTACCTTCGTGGATGGCAAAACTGGCCTCCGGCTCCCGAAGCAGAACGGTGTCAATCTCCCCTCTTACAAGCTTCCGCTGCATCTCTTCAGGCCGGCCGAAGGGATTGCCGAATACAAAGTTGTAGTCTTCAGGATTCTCACCGGTCTGTTTCATCAGGTATTCTGTTACAGCATAGGGAGGGGCCTCTTTGTACAGAGGGATGTAGAAATCATGACCCTTGAGATCTGAGAATTTTTTTGCCTTATAGCCTCTGGTAAGCACGTAGAAGTTATCCCAGATATCTATGGACGCCATTTTGATATCGTTTCCGGTGAGGTACAGCTTGGCTGCGGCGGCTACAGCGGAAAATGTGATATCCGCCTTCCCGTTCACAATCCAGGCCATGTGTTTTTCCGTCTCCCGCCAGACTTTCAGCTCCTGTATCTGAATCAGATTCATCAGCTTTTTCGACTTCAGCAGATGCAGAACAATGGGTAGAACCACCGGTGTGGCCGCCTGTATCACAACGGGAATTTTATCCCCGGAGGCCACCCGGGATTCTTCAGGAACATCCACCTTTTTATAGAAATAGATATGATATTCAAAGAAATCCTTTTTTACTGTTTCATACTCAAAATCAAGGGGGATGAGCATGTTGATTAACGGGATGGGTTCAAATCTCTGTACCAGTTTGAAGCCCTCTCCCGGAGGAGTATCCTGAGCTTTTTTAATAATAGCTCCAAAGGGATCTTCCTGACTTTTTCGGACATCAAAAATCTCAAAAGATTCCTTTCTCTCCTGCCAGTCTTTGTCCGGATCTTCTCCCTTGTTCCTGAACAGAATAAACAGGTTTATCTCATCCGGAAAAACTGTCTGGGCATAAAAATCATAGCCCTCTTCCTTCAGCATCCCGATCAGGGGGGCAGGATAAAATGAATTGATCACTTTCAGAGCTGAGTCGGGCTTCAGAGCACCGAGCTGCCGCATAATATCGGTGAAAAAGAAATCATCCCGATTGCGTACATCCATAACGATAAGCTGCCGGACACCATCCACCCATTCGGGTTTTTCCATCTCCGGAGGCGGGGGAACAGCATTGATGCATTCAGGAAATACCCTTTCCAGTTCAGCAACAGAACCGATGACATCATTCAGCTTGTGCAGAATAACACAGACCGATAAATCACCCATCCGGGCTACATCATTAAACGTCGCCCATCGGCCGACGGTGTTGAATATAAGCTTGTTGTTGAGCTTTTCAAATTTGGGAGAAAAGGTAAGCAGAAGTTCTTTCAGCTCAGGATGGGCATCAAGAGCATCTTTGATTTTTGTTTTACCGAGAATAACCATCATTCAGCCTCAATCAACCTTGGAAATACATTGTACGGGACAGACTTCAGCGCACAACCCGCAATCCACACAAGCCTCTTCATCAATAATACGCTTGCCGTCATCTCTGACGGAAATGCACTCTGCCGGACAAACCGGTTCACAGGCACCGCATACAATACATGTATCCGCATCAATTCTATAGGCCATGAATTACCTCTTAAGACAGTT
>JAUUYD010000347.1 GCA_030590585.1 Spirochaeta sp. | reverse complement strand
GAGTTTGGGGTCCAGGGGGATGCAAACCCGGGATTCGGGAGATTCCCAGTCGTCGGCTTCGAGAACGCTGGAGCTTTTATCCAGTTCGTGGAGATGGGCCATGATGATATCTCCCCAATGACCATCTTTGAGCTGGCTTTCGAAACGTTTTACCCCCTGGTGGAGCCGCTCTTCCCTGGCAGTCAGAGCCCCCTCCCGCCGATTCAGGTGGGCATCCCAGACTGCGATTCGGTTATTCCTATCCCTGGAGGTTTCGAGCTCCCGGTAATACTCCTCTACCCGGAGGTTCCAGCTGCCGTTCCCCGGGAGCTCCCTCAGGGGGAAGCGTTCAGGGCCCGCCGGCGCTGCTGCCTCTCCGATTCCATCAGGAGGCCACTTTTCTCCGGGAGATTCCCTTCGTTTAGGCCGCCTGGAATAAGCATCAATGATAATGCCGTCGGATCCGCTGAGAATGATGTTGGCGCCGTCGCCCCAGAATTTTGCGTCAAGATAAAGAACTTCTCCGCCTCGGAGAAACGAGAATCGAACGATGCGGTCCCATCCGAGCTGGGAGACGGTGGAGAGCCGGGCCCCCTCCAGACGGGATTTCAGAACGGCGGTAAACCTGGGCGGTTTGGGCAGGGCCCGCGGGAGCTTCCTGCCGGCGGCGAGAAGATGGAGACGGGGGTATGGAGGAGCCATTACCAGGGCGATTGCCGAGAGGTCAGTCTCAGAAGAAAATTCGAGAATAATCCGGCGGAAATCGGGCTGCCGAACCTTTCTGAGCCGGGAACCCTCCAGCTTGAATTCGGCCAGTACGGCATCAATCTCCCTGCAGTTCAGCATCAGAAGGCATCGGGGGGAGGTACGCTGTCGAGGAAGGTGGAAAGAGCGGTTACCGAGAAAAAGAGCAGAAAGATTTTTTCCGGCAGGGTGTGGTGATGAAGCCGGGCGGAGAGGACTTTCCATACCACTTTTGCGGCTTTATCGGCTGGAAAGGCATAAATACCGGTGGAAATGGCGGGGTAGGCCAGGGTGTGGGCACCGACTTCCGCGGCTTTTTCAAGGGAGTTTCTATAAGCTGCGGCCAAGAGGTTCTCTTCGCCTTCATTACCGCCTCTCCAGACCGGGCCGACGGTGTGAATGACGTACTTGCAGGGAAGTTTCCCGGCATTGGTGATAACAGCTTCTCCTGTGGGCAGACCTCTGGGATACCGGGTATCACGGAGCTTGCGGCATTCGGCCATAATCTCAGGTCCGCCGGCCTTGTGGATGGCGCCGTCAACCCCGCCGCCTCCCAGTAGTGATGAGTTGGCGGCGTTTACGATGGCATCGGCGTGGAAGGTGGTGATATCCCCGGTGAGAGCTTCGAGACGTCCGTTGAGCCAGGTCATAACCAGGAGTATATCCCGGTGAGAGCCGCGGCGGCCAGAAGCAGCAGATTGATACCGGGAAGCAGCCACGGGATGCGTCTTTTAAATGACATAAACGGAGTGAAGGCGATGATGACAAGAATCGGGAGTATACCGAGAACGATGTGGATGGCCGGAACGCCTCCAATGGAGGTTTTTTCAGCGAGAAATCCGGTAAGTATCACCCCGGGAAGTCCGAATTGACTTATAAACCTGGCTGTTTTGTCCAGGGGGCCGGGGGAGGGGCCGCCATTCCGTCTCATGGCCAGTCCCCGAAAGAGGAATGTGCCATGGGCCAGAACGAGGATTAATCCTGTGATGCCGTGAATAATTGGAGGCATGATGGATAATTCCTACACCGGGATGTGATCGGGGTCAAGCTCCCCGGGGGGCGGGGAGAGATGCCGCCGGTGAAGTGTTTGCTGCGGTCTTGCCTATCAGGGGGCCGGAGATTTATCCTTGAGCCCATGGATCAGCCGGGAAGCCGCGTCATAAAGTCACTCCTCCTTCTCATTCTTCTCTTCTGTACTGTCTTCGGTATTTCGGCTCAGACATCAGGTGGAGCTCCCGGAAGTGTTCCTTCCGAAGCCCGTGGATTCTCAGGCGGTTCACTTCACCTTTATCCCCTGGGATGGTCGTCAGAGGGGCGCTGGGGTGCCTTGATCGGCCGGTGGGGCAGCAACACGGGAGGACTCTCATCGGGAATCCGAATCCTTGTGATTGACGCTGTTACCGATGAGGTTCTGCACTATTCAGGCTCTCTTGCCTGGTCGGGGCCGGAATCCTTTGAGGCCTTCTGGACCCGCTACTCGCCTCATGTTATGGAAATTGCCGAATCTTTTCATCTTGAATTGGCAATGAGGCCTGATGTCAGGGATGTCCGCTTCACCACCGGCGGCTATAACTATGAGTTCACCATGGAGCCCCCCTCTCCTGTTTCCGGGGGGTATACCCTGAGAATTCAGTCTTCCAGAGGCGATGTAAAGGATGTGTACCGCAGCCCTGCCGGCTCGCCTCCCGGGAAGTCCGTACTACTCGGGGCTTTGGTGAGCCCCTTTGAGGAGCGGGCCCTGGCCATTATCCGGGAGGATGATTCCTATCGTTTCAGCGGTGCTCATCTTACTCTGGGTTTTGCATATCGTCAGTCTTCGAAACCCTCAGGCGGGCTCCTCTCGGCGGTTTTTAACGGGCAGGAATATCTGGTTCGTTCCCGACTGGCTGCCGGTGCGAATCCTGATGAAAAGGATGAACGTGGATATCCGGCCCTGCTTGTTGCCTCCCGGCTTGGGCATTGGGATATTTTGAATGACCTCCTGTCGTCAGGCGCTTCACCCAATCCCGTGGATGCTGACGGCAGAACTCCTTTGCATCATGCGGTATTCGCCGGAGATGAAGCTGCGGTTAGAAAGCTGCTTTCCGCGGGAGCCGACAGGAATATTCGGGACAGAGCCGGTAGAACCGCCGGTGAGTTGGCGGCGGATGCGACAATCAGAACCCTTTTACAGTAGGATGACACCATGATTTATGAATTTGACGGACAGCTCCCGGAATTAAAGGGAGAGAGTATTTTTATCGCACCCAGCGCGGATGTCATCGGTGCCGTGGTCTTAAACGAAGATGTCGGAATCTGGTTCAACACCACACTCCGGGGTGACATCGAACCTATCACAATCGGCCGGGGCAGCAATGTTCAGGACGGCAGTACTGTTCATACCGACGGTGGAAATCCAACTTACATCGGCGAGAACGTCACCATCGGACATAACTGTATTATTCACGGCTGCACTATCGGGGACGGCAGCCTCATCGGTATGGGTTCCATCATTCTCAACGGGGCGAAAATCGGCCGGAACTGTCTGATCGGCGGCGGCGCCCTGGTAACCGGAAACATGGATATTCCCGACGGCATGCTGGTACTCGGTTCACCCGCGAAGATAGTCAAACCCCTCAAAGAGGGGGCCAGTGCCATGGGCCGGGATAACTCGGCACGATACGTTTTGAACAAGAACAGGTATTTGAAGCAGGGGATAGGGAAGCCGTTAGTTTAGCTCACTTATGATAAGTTTCCCCGGCCATTATTTTCCGTGCCCGGTAAATCTGTTCCAGAAGCATTACCCGGAAGAGCTGATGGGGAAATGTATTAGGCCCGAAGGAAATCTTCTTTCGGCATCTGCCAAGAACTTCATCAGAAAGCCCGTTAGACCCACCGATGGCAAAAACAATATGATGGGTACCGGCCACCGCCCGGCGGGATAACAGATCGGCCAGTCCTTCGGATCCGATACCATCCCCCCGGGGATCCAGAGCGATGCCCCAGGCGTCCGACGGCCATCGGGTGAGCATCTTCTGCCCTTCACGTTTCACCGCTTGTTCAATCTCTTTAGCTGAGTACTTTTCAGGCACCCTTTCGTCGGGTATCTCGATAATTTCCAGCTTGCCGAAACGCTTGAGTCTTTTGGTATATTCGGCGATGCCCTCG
>JAUUYD010000502.1 GCA_030590585.1 Spirochaeta sp. | reverse complement strand
TCGTCGTTTAACTGCATTGCCTGCTGACCCATATTATTCCTCCTGTCTTTTATAGACGGGGAGAAATACAAATCTACTTCAGATACTAGCGTTTTTTCAGTAATTTTTCCATAGAATTGCAGGATACCGAATACTTGAGACTCTAAAGGTTCGGGTAATTCCAAAAATGCTCGATTTTTTAAATTACCTTTCTATTAAGCGATTGGGGTTTCCTCGGCAAATTCCAGCATGGCCAGGAGGTTCTCTTCAGGGCAGTCCCGGGGAATCTCGCAACCGGCACCAACGATGAACATCGGGGCGCACTCGTCCCGGCAAACTGCCAGCTGGTCCTTGATTGATTCGGGAAAACTATCCCGTACTTCCCTTACGGGATCCAGATTCCCAGCCAGGGTTGAATCATTCGGTCCGAGAACCTCCCTGATAGCTTTCAGTGAGTTCCCGTAATCAATGTCAATCATATCGGCACCCAGGCCTTTCCAGGAGCCGGCCAAGCCTTCGGTAATCCCGCAGATATGGAGCCTTACCAGCCCGCCTGCATTGTGGATGGCCTCGATATAGCGCCTGGTTCTTGGGAGTGAGTATTTTGCGTAGAGTTCCGGGCCGATGAGGGATGATGCCGCATCCCCGATTCCGATTATCTGAGCTCCCGCTTCAATCTGGGCCAGGGCGAATTCTATGGCTTGATCGGTGATGAAGTCCATCAGATCATCGATGAAAACCGTATCATCGTAGAAGTCCATCATCAGGTGGTTGATGCCCCTTAAGTCAGCCGCCTCCGCGCAGGGACCCTCCACCCAACCTTCAACCAGGATATCTTTTCCGGCTTTTTCCGCGATGAGACGGATCGCCTCGATGCGGTTGGACATACGCTTGCCGTCTTCCGGCCGGACGGTTTTAAGCGAGGCAAGGGCGGTTTTGTCCGCCAGCAGGGCTTTGGTTTCATCTACGTATGGTGGATTGTCCTCGGGAAAGCCGATTTCAGCTCCCAGATCGTGAGCTTCCACTCCGGGGTCGGAAATCACTGAAGCCTGGGCAGCACCGAACTTCTCGGCGACTTTGAGCTGCCCTTCGGCCATGAGGGGGGCTTCGGTGGCGTATCGTCGGTAGGGGACTCCTATCTGATCGGCGGCAAACATCATGGTAATGGGCATGAAGGGAAGCTTGTCGACTTTCTGTCCGTTCATGACGGCGATGGCACGTTCTTTTCTGGTCATGTATAGATTATATTGCTGACCTCCTGTCGCCGCATCGAAAATATTACCCTTCAATGATGCAGTATTATCTCATTCAGACTATAATTCGATTATATCGAGGTAATTCAGGAACATGATTATCAGCATTGAGCAAATCAGTCTGAAAGCCGATCAATCGTTCCAGGCCTATGATTATAATTTTTCTCAGCAGGATCAACCTTTTCATACCCATGATGAGTTTGAGCTGGCAACTGTAAGCGAGGCTGGGGGTGTTGTTTTCTGCGGGGCTGACAGCTCGGTTTTTTCCCCGGATGATCTTTTTCTCTTCGGTAGAAAGCTTCCCCACCGTTTTATATCCCGGACTGCATCTTCTTTTTCCCTTGCAAGGGTGATTCAGTTCAGAAAGGATGCTTTTGGAGAAGGTTTTTTCGGCTTACCGGAGAGCGCTTCGGTCTGGAGGCTGCTGGAAAAAGCCGCCGGAGGGATGGTAATAAAATCTCATCTTATCGATGCGCCGGGACGTCTCGGGGAATTGATAGCGGCTGTCTCTTCCCGCCGCCTACCGTATTTACTCCTCTTATTAGCCGATCTGGCGGAAATTGACAGTCGGGGAGATTCTGAAATCCTCTCTACAGGCGGACCGGTATCCGGAGGCCGTGCAATCGATGCAGAACGCCTCTCCAGGCTTCAGGATTTCATCGAATCCTCATACACCGTTTCAGTAAGTGTTGACGCGGCTGCTGAGGCTTTAGCTCTTACACGAACCTCTTTCTGCCGCTATGTAAAACGGACCACCGGGAGAACCTTCACAGAACTGGTTAATGATTACCGTCTTACAGCAGCTGCAATGATACTCAGGGAGTCCGCGGCGGGAATTCTGGCGATTTCAACCTTATCCGGAGATGTTGGATTCGGCAGCCTGTCCCATTTTAACTCCAGGTTTAAGGCTCGATTTGGAGTAACTCCATCAGAATACCGCGCAGCCGCGGCTCCCGGTAAAAACTTGACTAATTAACTATTAATTATAACCTTAGAATCAGGAGTACATTATGACGATTACAAAAGATACAAGAGTGTTTGATATACTGGAAGAATACGGTGATATCGAAAAAGTTATGGAAGCCATGGGAATTAAAAGTGTCGGGAAATACAATATCCGGCGAATTATCACGAGGTTTATTTCTGTTGAAAAAGCCGCAAAGATTCACAAGAAACCCCTGAATGAGTTTCTTGTCACACTTAATAAAGCGGTGGAGCTGGTATAAAAACCTTTATCGGAATTCGATTCCACCTTCAGACATGCCCGTAATAATTAATGGCTCCGGGGATAACGGCACGCTGTCTCCGGGATGCCATATCCATTCTTTTTCAGATTTG
>JAUUYD010000475.1 GCA_030590585.1 Spirochaeta sp. | reverse complement strand
TGGTGTTACTGCTGTTGAAACTGAAGTGTACTTCGTTAATCCTGTGATGACTTACTAAACAGAAGGCACACCGAGCATCATCAATCCTTCAGGGTTCAGGAACGGAGTAAGATTTACACCATAAACCTCGGCCAGACGCTCCGGGGCCAATACCTCCTGTGGAGGGCCCTTATGCAGAAGCCGTCCATTGGCCACCAGCCAGACCTGGTCGGCATACAATAAAGCATCATTGACATCGTGCAGAACTGCGATGACGCATCGTCCTTCTTCAGCTTCTTCACGAAGCCGGTTCAGTATTCCCATTCGGCTTGATAAATCGAGATGATTGCCCGGTTCATCCAGCAGCAGTATCCCGGGCTCCTGTGCCAAAGCTCTGGCAAGGCGTACACGTTGAAACTCGCCGCCGCTGAGACTGCTCACAGATCTTGATTCCAAATGCTCCAAACCCCAGGCCTTGATTTCTTTACTGACTATATCATTATCCTTTTTCCCCAGGTTTCTAAATGGCCCGACATGGGGGAAACGGCCGAGTCCGATATATTCTCTTACCGGAAAACCGAATGGCCTCTCAGGGTCCTGTGATAAGAAAGCCATCAGCCGGCCTCTGATCCGGGGCTTTAACTGACTATGAGATTTGCCGAAAAGCTCTACACAGCCCTCGCCGGGGGATAATATACCTGAGACAATATTCAAGAGTGTACTTTTTCCGGCACCATTGGGTCCTACAAGTGCAATGAATTGTCCCTTGTCTGCCTCCACTGAAACCGGTCCGAATTTGAATGAACCGTATTGGGGCCGCCATTCAACCTTTACCAGGGAAACAGTTGTGTTATCCATCAAGACGCCCTTCGCCCTTTTTCCCTCTTGCAAGAATAAAAAGAAACGGAGCTCCAAGCAGTGCAGTTATTATACCCACTGGTATTTCGCCTGGAGGATTGACGATTCGGGCGGTAAGATCGGCCAATACAAGCATGACGGCACCGCCGAACCATGAACGAATCAAAAGCTTTTTATGGGATGGACCGCCGAGGAGGCGGGCGGCATGAGGAACCATCAGTCCGATAAAACCTATACTGCCTGCAACTGCCACAGCCGCAGCTGTACCTAATGCAGTAAAGATCAGAATAATAGCGGCTGATTTCTGAGGCTTCACCCCCAGCCCATGAGCGCTGTCGTATCCGGTGGAGAGAACATCCATCACCCTGCCCATACCCGCAAGCACGATGGTTGATGGAATGGTGATGGCCGCAAGCCATATAACTTTGGACCAACCGGCGGATGACAGACTTCCCAGTGTCCAGAAGGTAATTCTCTCTATCTGATCCCGATTAAAGGTCATTATCAACCAGATAACCGCCTGACAAAGAAATGCAATGGCGATCCCCGATAGCAGCAGGGTTGACGGCAGTTTGAATGCCCCTTTCCCGGCTGCAATGAACACGGTGAAGGTAACTATCATGGCTCCAAGAAATGCCGCAGTTCCGATTACGCCGAGACCGGCAACTGCACCTGCACTGATCGATGGTAAAGCAACGATGGCAATAGTAGCTCCAAGAGCCGCACCTGAACTGATACCGAGAAGGTAGGGTTCGGAAAGCGGATTACGAAAGAGCCCCTGGCAGGAAACTCCGCCGGTGGCCAGAACACCGCCAACCATGGCGGCGGCAAGGGTACGGGGAATCCTGATCTTCCAGAGGATGAGCTTCCATGTCTCAGGAAGGCCTTCCCCGTGCCCCGTTAGTATTGAAAGTATATCCAAGGTGGGTATGCGGACAGAACCGTAACTGACGGCCAGAAGAATCACAGCCGCCAGAACAGCTGTTCCCGCAATCCAGAACCTTTTAATTTTCAACGCACCGAGCCGATGATTTTCACCAAGCCCGCGAAACCATCAGCAAGCCGCGGCCCCTGGCGTACAACGGCATTCTCGTCGATAACTTCAACATTACCGTTCCTGACGGCTCGCAGATCAGAATATATGGGAGTTGTACCAAAAGAAAGTTCAGCCCAGCCCGGTATAAGAATCAGGTCCGGGTTTCCCTCAACAATGGACTCGAGGCTGAACGACCAGCCATCGATATCGGCAGCAATATTTCTTCCACCGGCCATTTCAATCATCTCACCGATAAAAGTATCGCCGCCGGAGGTCCAGTCGCCGCCTTCTCCAAAACCGACAACATAGTAAACAGCAGGTACAGATTTAAATTCGGCAACCTTTTCCAGGGCGGCAGCTACAGTTGCTTCCATGCCGGAGACCAGGTCTTCGCCGGCCTGAGAATCACCCAAAAGAACTGAAACCGGTCGTATTACGCCGTCATAAGTACCCTGAAATGATTCCTGCCCTACTAAAACGGCAACGTTCTGCCCTGCGGTAACAAGGCGCTCCAAAGTCTCTTCGGAAAAATGAGTGGAAGCAATTATAAGATCTGGAGAGAGAGCTACTATGATTTCAATATCCGGATCTGTAAGACTGCCCACAGACTGCAGCGAAGAGGCCTCAGGCGGATAATCACAGTATGAGGTTCGGCCTACAAGGCGGTCACCGTAACCCAGGGCAAAGATAGTCTCGGAAATACCCGGAGACAATGACACTATGGTTTTTGCCGGTGCATCAAGAATAATTTCACGATCATAATGATCAGTTATTGATATTCTTCCGTCAGGTACTGATATTTCAGGATTTCCCCTGGAAAAAAGCGGAAGAACCACGATGGAGGTCAATAAAAAAACAAATAATGAAAACGATAGGGATTTCTTGAAAGAAATCATAAAAGACTCCCCGGATACATGCTCGTGTACCTCAAAGTAATTGATTTGAAACCGGGTAGATGATCTGACTCACGAAGATACTTCGCTCACAGCGGCGGCACCGTGGAGGCTTTTACCTCACTTCCCACCTGATTTCATACAAACAATTTGACAGGATATTTTTCAATC
>JAUUYD010000182.1 GCA_030590585.1 Spirochaeta sp. | reverse complement strand
AGAGTGTACCGACCTCCTGGTGCTGCCCGGAGTTACCTCGGCTACCGCATGCGCCGCACTGCTGGGCGCGCCCCTCATCCACGATTTTGCCGTCATTTCTTTAAGCGATCTTCTAACCGAGACCGAACTGATCGAGAAGCGCCTCCGACTGGCCGCCGAAGGGGATTTTGTTACAGTTCTCTACAATCCCCGCAGCATGAAGCGGCGGCGACTTTTCGAAAAGGCCGCTGAGTTGTTCCTGGAAGTCCGGAGCTCCCAGACACCGGTGGGCCTGGTACGCAACGCATACCGGGAGGAGCAGCGCGTCGAGGTGATCCTTCTGGAGGAGCTGAAGGCCAATACCTGGGTGGATATGCAGACCACCGTGGTAATCGGCAACAGTCGGACCTTCACCTCCGGCGGCCGAATGATTACTCCTCGTGGATACCGGACCGGGACAGATCGATAGACAGTTATTTTTCTTTTATGTTAATATCATCTTGAAATCTGTCCATCCGCAGTGCCTCGCTACCCTTTCGGGAGCGGGCCTAAGAGGGAATCCGGTGAGAACCCGGAACGATCCCGTCACTGTGATTCGGGGAGTGTTCTTCATCAATGCCACTGTTCTTAGGAGCGGGAAGGCGAAGAGCATAGGCCGATAAGTCAGGAGACCTGCTGCGGACTATGAACAGATAACACTCTTCGAGGAGAGAGGTGTTATCGCGGAATCCCGTATTCCACGGGGTTGGTATTCCGCAGCAACTCATCTCCTCCAATGTTTCCATTGGAGGGAATCATGAAAAAAATCAGTATCGTGGGCCTGCTGGCCCTTCTCGCGGCTCTCATTACCGTCTCGTGTTCTTCGGCACCCGAATCCATTGTGTCGGAAAAACCTGTCATTCTGGTGGCGGCCTTCGGCAGCAGTTATGAAACGGGTCAGAAGAACCTTGATGACTTCGACAAAGCTGTCCGGGCAGCTTTTCCCGATAACGAAGTATATTGGGGATTCACGGCAAGTTTTATCGTCGATAAATTACGGAAACAGGGAAATACAACCATGTTTTCCTCCGAAGTACCCCTGTTGAAGATTGATGAGGCCTTTGTCTGGTTGAAAGATCAGGGTTACAAGGATGTTCTAACGGTGAATTTTCTCATCATGCCCGGAGAAGAATATCGAGAAGTAATGAAGACACCAACAAACGGATTGAATGTCAAATATGTCCATTCCGCACTTTATTACCCTGAGAATCTGCAGAATTCCATTCTGGCCCTGGAAGATGAAATTGCCGACAGTGACGATACGGCTACCATCTTCTGCGCCCATGGGAATGAAAAACATCTGCAGTACAACGGCGAACTGGAACAGATTAACGATTATCTGCAGTTGAACTACAAGAACACTTACCTCGTCACGATGGAAGGAACTCCTGAATGGCCGCCGGTTCGTGAAGCGGTACTTTCATCCGGTGTCTCAATAATAAAGTTCATCACTTTCATGCTCACTTTTGGTGACCATATGTCCAATGACGTGATGGGTGATGAGGAAGATTCCCTGAAAAGCCAGCTTGGCCTGGAAGCCACTGTAACCGATGGCCTTGCCAGTATGCCTGATTTCCAGAATATGTACATTCAAAAAATGCGCAGTCAAATGGCCCAATTCCAGGGAGCCTGATGATGAAAAAAAGCTTCACGATTATTCTGTTTCTGATTACAGCAATCGGTACCTGGGCCGCTGGAACTCCTGAAACCTCAGTTGCTCAGGCGGCGGTTGAACCTTCCACTGTTACCATTACCGACTACCTGGGACGGAATGTGGTCGTGAAGCTTCCAATCACAACACTTGTCAGTATGAACTCCGGTCTTTCAGAAGTAGTAGCGGCCCTGGGGGCTGCGGACCGGGTTGTAGGCCGCTGCAGCTACAGCACCTTTCCTTCATCCATGCGTCGGGTTCCAGTAGTGGGTAAGAACTCTTCCAGTCCGAATATGGAGACCCTCATGACCATGGAACCAGACCTGGTGATTGCCGACAGCATGTTCGATGAGGGTAAAATCAAAATTCTTGAGAACCGGGGTATTTCGGTAATTATCGAATCCACCAGTAATCCTGAGCACCTGCCGATGCTGGTGAGGAACCTGGGACGAGTTCTTCAGGAAGAGGAAAGAGCCGAGGAGATCCTGGAGCTGGTAAATACTGCTTTAACGGAGGTTACAGCTTCTGTGGAAGCCCTGGAAATACCTGAGAATATTCGAACAGTTGTATTTTTTGAGAACCGTAAACCCTACAAGAGCGCATCGGCATTAAGCGGACATGACTTCTTTATCCGAAGTGCCGGAGGAAACAACATCGCTTCAGACGAACCTGTGAAATATCCCGCCCTGAGCCCGGAGTACATCACCATGTCCAATCCTGAAGTAATTATCCGGCGGGTTAGCGGTGATATCGATATGAAGGCCATGGAGGCTATGCTGCTCACAATTATCGATCGTCCCAGTCTGAAATCGGTTGATGCTGTTCGGGATGAACGTGTGTACATCGTCAAGTCCGACTTGTTTATCTCCCTGCGCTACCCGGCAGGCATCGCTTATTTCGCCGACTTGTTCTATCCCGATCAGTTGAATATGGATCCTGATGATATTTGCAAATCTCTCATCAGCTCTCTTTATGGGGTGGAAGAGTGGGAAAAAATACGCGAAACATATGTCTATCCATCTCGTTGATATCCAAAAGGCCCTGATACGCCGGAACCAGGTTAGGCGAGTTATTCTCATAACGGCGGCTCTGGTTCTTGCCCTGCTGGCTTTGATATCGGTGGGCATCGGATCCGCCCATCTCAGTATCGGAGAGGTTTGGAATTCGCTGAAAGCGGGCCTTTCAGGGTATCGTCCCGAATCCCTTCCTCTGGGTACCTTTTCTGTAGTCTGGGACATTCGCCTCCCTCGTATCGTGATGGCACTGTTTGCCGGGATGAGTCTGTCCATGAGCGGAACCGCCATGCAGGGCATTATGAGAAACCCTCTTGTGAGCCCCTACACATTGGGGATTTCTTCCGCCAGCGCCTTTGGTGCTTCTCTGGCTATAATCCTTGACGTTCCGGTTCTTATTATTCCAGCAGCGTTTTCGGCTTCGCTGGTATCACTGATGTTGGTAATGTTTTTCGCCAGAAAGGGGCGAATGAGGGCTGAAGGGCTCATACTTGCAGGCATTGCTGTAATGTATGTTTTCTCGGCAGGCACATCCTTACTCCAGTACCTGGCTTCCCATGATCAGCTGGCTAAAATTGTTTTCTGGCTCATGGGTTCCCTGAGCTCCACAACCTGGTCTCGAGCCCTTGTTGTGACTCTAATTTCCATGTTGGCTGCACCAGTTTTATACTCCCTCTCCTGGCAGCTGAATATACTCTCTTCCGGAGAAGACGAGGCTCGAAGTCTGGGTGTAAATCCCCGAGCTATCCGTTTCGCCATCATCCTCACCGTTACCCTGGTTACCGCTATCATCGTCAGTTTCACAGGAGTGATAGGCTTTATCGGTCTGGCAGCTCCTCACATGGCGCGCCTGCTCTTGGGGAGTGATCACCGCCTGCTGTTCCCGGCATCAGCACTGACAGGAGCGTTTTTCCTTATGATTTCCGACACTCTGGCCCGAACCCTGCTGGGAAACACTGAGCTGCCCATCGGTATCATCACATCCTTCCTCGGAGTTCCTTTCCTGGTATCCATCCTGATGAGCCGCCGAAAGGTCAGGAAGGCTTTCTGATGACTACTGTTGAGAAATTGTCTTTCACTTACGGGACAATACCCATACTTAAAAACCTCTCTTTCAGCTGTGGAAAAGGCCGCCTGGTAGCTCTGATGGGAGAAAACGGCTCGGGGAAATCCACCCTGCTCTCCTGCCTGGCTGGTTTGCACGATATTCCGGGTATCTCCTGGGAGAATAAACCGATATCTGAATGGCCTCAAGAGGAACAGGCCCGACATCGGGCCCTGGTACCTCAACACCCCAGGTTCGATCCGGCCATGGTACTGTACGACTACGTTCTTCTGGGAAGGAAACCCTGGTTTCGTTGGAAAGAACGTGAGAAAGATCACCGGATCGTCAGTGATGTACTTGAACGTTTCGGCCTTAGTTCTCTGGCGTTTCGATCACTTTCAGATGTGAGCGGGGGTGAACGCCAGAAAGCAGTTCTAGCCCGGGCCTTTGCCCAGGATACACCTCTTCTGCTTCTCGACGAACCCCTGAACAATCTGGATCTGAAATTTCAGATATCATTCATGACCGCCCTAAAGACTCGGGCTCGTGAAACCGGTGTTCTGGTGATTGCTGCCTTGCATGATATTAATGCCGCTTTAAGCTGGTGCGATTCAGCACTGTTAATGAAAGATGGCCAGCTGATCTCCGAAGGACCAATAGATGAATCTCTTACCGAAAATACCCTGGAAAAGATGCTCGGAGTGAAGACAGTTTTTTTCAATTTCAAGGGAAAGCGTCAAATGGTAATACCTGACTGTTCAGCATTATAGAACAGAATGATCAAGAGATAAGAATACGTCGTTACTTCTCGATACCCTTTCTTGCCGGAACCCCAGTTTGATAATAATGCTTCACAGCCCGCATCTCGGTTACCAGGTCTGCCATTTCCAGTAAGCAATCCGGTGCCCGGCGGCCTGTACAGATGACTTCCATACCCGCAGGGCGTTTGTCCAGCAGGGTTATAAAATCTTGTTCATTTACCAGCCCCAGTCCCAGAGCAACATTAATTTCATCGAGAATCAGTACATCGGTAGTGGTGCTATTAAAAGTATTTTCAACAGCAGTCAAGCCTTCTCGTGCAGCGGCAAAATCCTTATCTCCAGGTGGACGGCCGAAAAACAAGCCCCGCCCGAACTGATGGACTTCCACTCCAATATTATTAAGTATGGCAATTTCCGGATAAGCTTTGTTTTTAATGAATTGAATCACTTGAACCTTTAGTCCTGCGCCCCTGGCTCTAAGTGCCAGGCCGAATGCTGCGGTGGACTTTCCCTTTCCGTTACCGGTATATACCTGAAGGTATCCTGTCATAGTGTTATTATTCTGAGTTTAATAAAAAAAACCATCCCTGATATTATGAATCCGGGTGATGTTCAACAATCCGGAATTCCATTTCCTGAGAGCCGGGATCTACCCGGTTTCATACACAAGAACCGAAATGCACAAAGAATCCGGGCTCATCTCCCATTATTGTATGAATCCATTTATTTATGGAGAAATAGCCAAATACCCGGATTTCTGTAATAGACCCATTGAGTTGAAAAATCTTCGTAGGAATATCGAGTCCGGGTACAAAACGGTTCTAATCGGAGAACGGTGTACCGGTAAAACCTCCCTTGTTTTTGAAGCTGTTCGAGAAATCCCGGGAAGTAATCTTTTATATACCCGATTCTGGGGGGTTAGAAACTTAACCGACATTGTAAATCGCCTGCTTGCCGGATTGAGTTCATATCAAAGTGATAATTCGTTTTTGGAAAAGATTATTAGAACGCTCGCTCACTTAAGACCTGAGATT
>JAUUYD010000057.1 GCA_030590585.1 Spirochaeta sp. | reverse complement strand
CAGCAGGATCTCATTGTTGTACAGGTAACAAAGAGAGAAACAGGAGATCCCATTCTGATGAGCCGGGGGATACAGGAGCGGCTGAATCTACTGGAAACAGAAGGTAATGAGGGTTATCGATTTTTCATTCTGCATGACGATAGTGAAACCATACACACTTCCCTGGGAACCGTTATTAATTCCGCACTCACCGGAATTGCCATGGCCATAGTGGTTATCATCCTGTTCCTGCGCAGCTGGAAATACACAATGGTTGTCGCTGTTTCCCTGCCGATCAGTCTGGTTATTGCTTTCGCGGGAATGAAACTGACAGGGCAGTCACTCAATGTCCTCACTCTGGCGGGAATTACCGTTTCGCTGGGCATGGTGGTTGATGCATCAATCGTTGTTCTGGAGAATATTCACCGGCGTCATGCCTCCGGGGAGAATGCGGATACCGCGGCACTTGCAGGAGCCGGGTCAGTTTCAGGAGCCGTCATTGCATCAACAACAACATCAGTCAGTGTTTTTGCACCGATGATGTTTCTTTCGGGGATTATCGGAAGTGTGCTGACCGATCTCTCCCTTACCATTGTTCTATGTCTCGGGGCATCACTTTTTTCAGCATTGTTAATTGTTCCACCTCTGTCCCGACGGGTATTGGCGAGCAGTCGATACCGGGAAACAAAACCCGGATTGATGACAAAAATCGAAAAAAGCTATAAAGCCAGTCTGAAGCAATCGTTGAGTATGAGCGGTACGGTTATTTTTTCCGCGGCTGCGGTTCTGGTAGTCAGTCTTCTGGCTGTTGATATGATGGGACTCTCATTTATTCCTGCAGCAGACTATGGTGAAATTTTTATATCCCTGGAACTTCCACCCGGCAGTTCTCTTGAAGACAGTACTTCGGCGGCAGACAGTGCGGAAGCTCTTATAAGATCTGAGGTTCCGGAGCTCTCGGACATCATTTTTTATGCTGGTATGGAGGATGATCTTTCCGGAGATGCCCGAAAACGTGAGGCGGTTTGGGGTCATCTGCTTCTTAAACCGACAAACAGGAGAAAACGGGATTTTAAAGCCATTATCGCTTCATTGAATGAAACTCTGCCGCCGGCGCTTCCCGGAGTTGCAGTTACTATTTTCAACGGAGGATTCGACCGCATGGTATCGATGGGTGTTGACGGATCCGGCTACAGGGTGGAATTATCCTCAAGCTCCAGAACCGATCTGAACAATGCTGCTGAACGGGTTGAATCAATACTCGCGAACGATCCGGATATTCTCAGTACATCACGTGATATCACTGAAGACCGCAGGTTTGTAACAGCTCAACTGGACGGAGATGCTCTAGGTCAACTCGGGGTGAGTGCATCTGAGGCCGCCTTAACGGCGAGAATCGCATTCGAAGGCCTGAATGTAGGGGATTTCCGCCCAACCGCAGATGATGACAGAACCATCAGGCTTAAATCCAATCTGGATGGAGATGCTCCGGATTCTGCTTCACTGGGCCGGCTTCCGGTAAGAACTGCCGGCGGCAGTCTCACCAGCTTTGATACCTTTTCTTCTATTCGGGAGGAAACCGGTGTGTCCGGTATCAGGCGTCATGACAGATCCCGGACAGTAACGGTTATCGGCTATGCCCGAAGTGAGAATATCAGGGATATCAGCCGGCGGCTTGAGGATTCTCTGGAAGTTAAGCCGCTGATCAGCGGAGTGGAATGGCAGATAAAAGGTGTTGGCGGCTTGATTGGGGATTCCATGACAGCCCTCGGCCTGGTTATCCTGATTTCTCTTTTCCTTGTTTACGCGGTAATGGCCATTCAGTTCGAACGTCTGATTCAGCCTCTTATCATCATGGCCTCGGTACCATTCAGTTTCATCGGTGTTGTCGGCGGATTGGCCTTTTTTGGTTCGGATATTTCCCTGATCTCATTTCTCGGGATTATTGCTCTTGCCGGAATTGTTGTTAATAATGCCATTGTCCAGGTAGACCGTATCAACCAGCTGCGCAATGACGGAATGGATCTGGATGATGCCGTGGTGAAAGGATCAGTATCCAGACTCCGCCCTATTCTGATGACTACTCTAACAACGTTTTTCGGAGTTCTTCCTCTATCTTTTGCCAGAGGATCGGGTGCTAGAATCTATGCGCCTTTAGGGCAGGCCATAGCCGGTGGATTGATTACATCCACTCTGGTGACACTGTTTCTTATTCCCACTCTCTATCGGCTCGTCGAGAAACATAAGGAACTCAGAGTCAAAAGGCTTGAAGCCAGTTCTGCAGTCGAAGAAGGCGTCGCTTGATGACTTTTACCGGGAATGGATTACCGTACGATTCTTACCTTCCGCCTTTGCCTTGTACATCGCCTGATCGGCAGCATGAATGAGCTCTTCGGGATTCTTACCATCCACAGGATAAAATGCCAGTCCGATACTGCCTGTTACTTGTAAAGACTCATTTTCGTAAGTGATATATTCAGAGAGCAGCTTTCGAAAGTTTTCAGCCAGCTGCAAACCGTTCTCTGTTGTACAATCATCGGTGATAATAATCAGAAATTCATCACCGGCAAGCCGTCCCGCCGCATCCGTAGCCCGAATTCCGGATGAAAGCCGCAGGGCAAGTTCCTTGAGAACAAAATCTCCAGCCCGATGCCCATGAGAATCGTTAATTTGTTTAAATCCGTCCAGATCAATAAATAGGACTGCAAGAGCTTTCCTGTATCGGCGGCAGCGATTAAGTTCCTGTTCCAACCTGTCCATTATCTGTATTCTGTTTGGCAAACCTGTCATAGGATCGTGTGTAGCCATGTAAGCGATTCTCTTATTTGCCAGTACCAGACTCTGATGAGCATTGGAGTTTGAAAGTGCAATGGCAATAAACCCGGCCAGGGCCTGCAGAACCTTGAGATGTCGATCCTTATAACAGTTTTGTTGTGTTGCCTGTATCGAAAGAACACCGACGATACGGCCTTCTATCTTCAAGCGAACAAAGAGAAACGATTCATTGAGTATTTTACTTCCACGGACAGGGGAGAAGTGTTTTGTATATTTAATACTCTCTTCTCTTTTATCGAGGCGTAAATCCTGGTCTTTAAGAATTACCCAGGAGCTCAGCGATTTATCTAATTCGACAGGGGATCGTGTTGCATCCAGTGTTTTTCCATTCTCAATGATGTATCTGATGTCAAGCGCCTGTTCTTCTTTCAGATAAAACGCAATTAAAAGACCGTTTACGACTACCATTTGAGAAAGCCGATCATGCAGTACTTTTACGATCAGATCCGGATTGAGGGAAGCTGTAATTTCTTTTCCGATTTCCCGGATTGTTTCCAGCTCACGGATGGATTCATCCTTATCTTTCCGTATTCTCTCCAGCTCTCCCGATCTTCGTCTCCAGGCCTGCATCTCCTGTTCCAGATCATCGATCCGCATACTCTGATCATAAACACTGATTGTATGGTGAAGTCTCTCATTGCGGTCCTGCTGCTCTTCAATCCGTATCCTCTCAAGATAGTTCAAAGCTTGTTCGTACCGTTCTTTCTTACGGTAATAGTTATAAAGACACTCCCCGCTGAGTATTCTGAATTGACGAAGAACGAGTGAATCACTGAGCTTATAGCAGTTTTCCCAATACTCTGAAGCCTTATCAGGTTCTCCTGTCTTTTCAAACAGGTTTCCCAGGTAATATAGAGCCTGTATTTCACCATGGCGAATACCGTAGCGCCGGCATAAGTCCAAAGCCTTTTTTAAATGCTCGAAAGCTTCTGTTATTCTTGAAGAACGGGAATAAAGCTCACCAAGTGATATCAGCAATTCATAGCTGAAAGACCCGCGATTTTCAGAATCGATGTGATTTGCTTCTTCCAGATATGGGGCAGCATCTTCCAGGTGGCCCTGTTTCAATTCCATTCGGCCCATTTCGTGCAGAACTGCCTCTTTATGATTCTTGTTGCCTGTTTCCTCAACCAGTTTGAGGGCCGCATTGAGAAATCCCATACCCTCTTCGTATCTGTTCAGATCGTTGCAGATTCTGCCCATATTGCAATTTGCAGCTTCTTCAATTTCCGGCAGATCCAGATCACGGGCTTTATCACGGATGGAAAAAAAGGTTTCGAATGCCGTTTCCGGCTGTTCTGATAAACCATATATGATACCGAATGCCAGCTGATCTCTAAGAACTCCTTCCGTATCATTGAGCTGGTCATGCAAATGTCTGGCCTGGGAGAGTGACTGGAACGCGGATTCGTATTCACCCTGAGTGATTTTTGCTCTGCCTACACGTGAAAAGATATAGGCTTTGTCCCCGGGATTACTGCCTTCTTCCAGTTGAGAGAGCAGTACCGTTCCAGACTCGATAATCTGCTCTGGATTGGTATCGGGAAGTGCTTTGAAATATGTAATATCAATTTTCGGTGTTCGGCTTGCCATAAAGATCGAAGTCATTATACAGCAGCATTCATAGTTATGTGATTGTTTTTACGAATAATTAATGAACATAAAAAAACCGGACTGCACAACGTACAGCCCGGTTAACCACTGAAAAGGAGGAATCTATGAAAAAGGTTCTTACAGGCTGCTGATACCCGTAATAACTGATTAGAAATTTAGTGCCTAAATGTGAAGAATTGGTGAATCCACTATGGGTTGTTTCTGTAGATATGATGACAAAAAAAACATGTAACCTTTCAGACATGATTGATTCCAATGCATTCGAGGGGGATTCCAGAATGACACCAGCAATCAAATGAACGAGTGTTTCGTTGTATGGTAAGGATTTATGTTGTAAGATAACCTGATATGAAACAAGCTTTGGTTGTTAAAGCTCTGACAGATCAGATAATTCTGGTGAGAATGGATAATTCAGATCTTGTTTCACTCTCTGTCCCATGCGGCACTATATCTCCCGGTATACTGCTTTCATTTGATGCTGATACAACAGGTTGTCCCCTTTACAGTGTAAATGGTGAAAATTGCAAATCCAACTGCCGCAGACAGAATTATGTGATGATTATCGAGCATAAAGATAGATATAATTCCGTGTTACTACCATCGAATCAGGATTCTGAACGTCATGTCATCTGAGTATTCCCGGGAAATTCACCTGATGCATCTGGAAGATCAGATTAACCGCATGAATTTTGTAATTGCAGAGCAGGGAAGGAAGCTGGACGAGCTGACTGAAGGTATGGCGGTGTTGGTGAAACGCTTGAATCAACTTGAACATGGGAACCGGGAAGGGGGCATCACTCCCCAATCAGGTGGTCCCTCTGAGATACCTCCTGACGGGGTTAATCGATAGTTCTAATTAATCCTGAATTCATCGGGTTTCTGGTGTACAGTTATGTCATCGATTTATCTTCAATTTTCTGATGGAGAATCTGATATGCGAAAATCATTTTTGGTTATATTGCTCATCCTGTTACCAGTTTTGTATGCAGGCGGGCAGGTGAGTACCTCGCTCCGTGCTGAACCTCGTGTCTTCATCCCGATAAACACAACAGCAGATGATGGGACTCCTCTTTTCAGTATGGGTGGAGGCGTTTCAATACAAGGTGAAGTCAGCATGCCTTTTGCCTCCTGGTTTTACGCCGAAGGAGTTCTGGATGTCGGTTTCCTACCGGTCAACAATGCGGGAAAAAGTCTGCAGTCTGTCTCTCTGGGAATAGGTGCAGGTGGAAGAATCGTTCCTGTCAGCAGATTGGTTCTGAAAGGCTCCGTTTACGGAGGCGGGGAAGTGCTGCTTTATGACGGGAATACCTCGCTGGTGCCGTTTATTGAACCATCGGTTGATATAGATTTTCAGCTCAGTCCAGCATTCAATCTGGGACTTGGAAGTGGTTACCGAATGGCCTTCGGCGGTGGTGGTATTGCTTACCAGGGTGTGAGTGTCTCATTAAACCTGGTTTACAACCTCGGTGCCTCAAAGTCCGGGGCCCGGATTAAAACCACACCGGATCTGATGCCGATATATCCTCTCTACTACACCTATTATGATACCCATGCCCTGGGTACAGTCACCATTGAGAACGATGAACGGGACGCCCTGAAGGATGTTAAGGTGAGCTACTTTGTCCCTCAGTACATGGACCGACCCAAGCCTTCGGGGGTTGATACCGAGAGTCTCCGCAGCGGTCAGCAAATAACAGTGCCCCTCTTCGCGCTATTTTCCAACGACGTCTTCGAGGTTACCGAAGGACTGATTGTTGCCGGTGAAATCCATGTGGATTACACCTGGCTGGGCAAGGAATTCAACCATGTCGAACCGATCAGTGTGGAGGTTCTGAACCGGAATGCCATGACCTGGAGCGACGATCGCAAGGCTGCCGCATTCGTCACCGCCAACAACCCCCTTGTTAAAAGCTATTCCAAGAATATCGCCGCCAATATCCGGGGTGACAGCCGTGATGTCTTTGATCTGAATTTCCGCATTGGGATGGGACTATTCGAAGCACTGACTCTCCATGGTACAGGCTATGTTGTTGATCCGGCATCCGCCTATGTCAACCTTTCCGAGAATCTGGAAGCAGTGGATTATATCCAGTTCCCCAGTGAAACCCTGGCATATCAGGCCGGTGACTGTGACGACCTCTCAGTCCTTTACAACGCCATGTTGGAAGCGGCGGGCGTGAATACCGCATTCCTTACCGCTCCGGGTCATATCTATGTTGCATACGATCTGGGGATTCCCATGGAGCGGGCTGAACGGATTTTCGCCGATACGCGCGACCTGATTGAGTACGAAGGCAGCGTCTGGGTTCCTGTGGAAGTCACCCTGGTGGAACAGGGCTTCCTTGAAGCCTGGAGGGTCGGCGCCCGGGAATGGCGGGAAACCAGCAATCTCGGTACCGAAGGGTTTTATCCCACCCGGGAAGCCTGGAAAATCTATAAGCCGGTTGAGAATCCTACAGGTGAACTGGTGTTCCTGCCTGATCCCGATGAGGTGATGGTCGCTTACGGTTCGGCTGTGGATCGGCTTATCTATCAGGATGTGACGCCTATCGTCAGAGATCTTCAGACCAAAATCAACAGGGACGGCGGATCGCCCCCGGCTTTCAACCGTATCGGTGTTACCTACGCCAAGTATGGTCTGCTGGACGACGCCGCGCCTAGGTTTCGTAAGTCAGACAGCGGACGGGCCTATGCACCCGGCGAAGTGAATCTGGGAAATGTAGCCTACCTCCGCGGGGACTATGACAGCGCAGCAGCTCATTACAAGAAAGCGTTGGAAACCGACGACGATAACACCCGGGCTCTGCTCGGCCTGGCCAAAGCCAGTTTTGAACTGGAAGACTATAGCGGCGCCGATGACAGCATGACCCTGCTGGCTGCGGCGAATCCTGACATGGCACAGCATTATTCATATCTGGGAACTGCCACAGCGGCTGACGCAACAGTGCTCAGAGCTTCAACGGCAGCAAGCAAGGATGTATACGGATGGGACGACTGATGAAAAACCTGAAAAAAAACGGCTTGACCGTTGCGGCGCTATTGATGATTCTGGCAGTTCTTTTGTTGACCTCCTGCCAGGATATTGGCCTCCTTTTATCACAGCTCGATGATGAGGTGAAGGTGGCTAATGATCGGTATCTGCAGGTGACCGGTACATTCCCGGAGCAGAACGATCAGAATCTGAGTCCGAAGATTGAATTGCTTGTCTCTCTGGATCGGGATGTGGACCCGGAAGCCATCAGGAAATATTTACTTATCGAACAGAGAGACACCGATGGTATTGTCACCGCTTTCGGGGATTGTGAGGATATTACCGAAGAAATGGCTTTAAGTTACAGTACTGCAGACAAAACGCTGAGTATCATTCCTTCCCCATTCTGGGCTGGTGGAGATAAGATTACCGTGTCCCTTCTCCCCGGTGCCACGGCTCTGGACGGAAGCGTTTTGAGGAGCCTGTACTCCTGGTCATTCTACACAGTGAAAGTACCCCTGGGTTTTATTGGTATAGTCGACGGGCCGAATGCTCAGCCCGGTTATACTTCGGATAATACCCCCGCCGTAAACATTGTCTACAGCAATGCCGGCGAGTATTACCTGGACTGGGATAAGTCTTTTATAGACGCTGCCAAATACATTGATTGGGGATGGGTTAATACGTCAGTGAAAACTGGCGAAGAGTTACCTGCCAAGGATGTCTTTCCACTGGGTGATGCTCTTCCTGTAAACAATACAATTTCTGTTCTCCCCGAAGGTGAGAATATCATTTACGCAGTGTTCAAGGATCCTTCGACGAATACAATTTCCGATACGGTTTCCGATACGGTTTTTGTGGATACCTCGATACCCGTTGTCGCAGGTACCGGAACCAATATCGGCCCGGTGAATCTTTCATTCTCAAGAACCGGGACCGCCAGTGATACCGGTTCCGGTCTGTATCAAACAGAATGGAAATCATCACCTGTTGGAATTACGTTCGGCTCATCAACAGCTCTAACAACATCGATTGTCGGTCCTGCAAATACAGACCAACCTTATACCATTTCTCTGCAAGCAGTAGATATGGCCGGGAATGTCGGATCTTCTTCGTTTACACTGGATTGGGATTCCCAGGCTCCAACAGCTCCAGCATTTACAGCTATACCGCCATCTGTGTCCACTACAGATAATACACCAACCTGGTCGTGGGAGGATTCAGTATCAGCTGATGCCTTATCAACGTTCAGATACCATCTGGATTCTTACTCATGGGTTGAAAACAGTTCAGATATAACTTACACACCGTCTGCGTTGTCAGATGGTTTACATTATTTCTATGTAGGTCAGTATGATAATGTTGGAAACTTCGGTTACCGCTCAGATAGCTGTGTAATTAATATTGCGAACATTTCACCTTATAATTCACAAACCAGACTGTCGACAACGACGACATATCTCAATTGGCCGTCTTCATCGAAGGCAACCTATGCCTATCGTTTATATGAGGAGGTTGGTAAAATTGATCCTCTAATAGCCAGTGGTTCTACCGGGACTGTGAGTCAATCACCAACATTTTCCAAATTGCTGGCTACCGGGACAATGTATAAATGGTATTACGATGTTACCACTATAGCCGGAACAATAACCCGGGGCCCCTATTATTTCACAACGACAACCTCTAGATTCTGAATTGATGTAACTTTATAACGGTAATTTGTTACCGCTCCAAAACCACCAGACACCCGTTCGTTGCCTGCATCCAGGTGACGAATGGGAACTCCACCAGCCAGCCTCCAGCCTGTTCGCTTACCGATGCCGGGAATTCAACCTCACCCACCATAACCTTGGCTGAGTACAGCTTCGGGTAGAGGCTTTTATCCAGAATCAGCTGGTATTTGGTACTGACGAAGAACATGGCCGCCATTTCGTCAGCCTGTGGATCTGATGCCTCATCGTCTTCACCCATGGGAGGCCGCCCGATAAGGATGGTATTTCCCTCGTCGAAGGGATGAACGGTGCGTCCTCGTGACCGATGTCTGCGGTTAATCTGCTCAGAGTGCCCCTGAATCTCACCCCCACATCGTTGATAAGTTTGGCTGGTAAGAAGTCAGAGGCTTCCTGCTCGGCTCCGAATCCAGGGCACTGCCCTGGGTT
>JAUUYD010000468.1 GCA_030590585.1 Spirochaeta sp. | reverse complement strand
GCCACTGCACATAATCGGGTCCCATCATGGCGATGCCGTTCCGGGCTCTTCTGCCTTCATGATGCCAGAGATAAAACCAGATCCAGTCCATATGCTCATTGAATGGAATGTCGTCCAGAAGGCCTGCTTCGGTGAGTTCATCGACGATTTCCTTGGTGGGTATTGCGAATTTATCATTGTAAAGAGCGATACCCGCATCGTACTGCTGATAAAAATTTTCAACATACTCGGGGCTGTGACAGGTCATACAGACCTCCTGCATTGCCTTTCTCTTTGCATCAGAATCATCTGTCTTGAATGAAACTGGAGCTCTGATATTCCAGGATAATCTATTTCCGATATCATGAGTTTTACCCTGATTTACCGTTGCCGATACGTGGCAGGTTGCACAGGTGGGTGCCGCAGTGTAATCCCGGCCGAGAACCCATGAAGGGGAGTCCATATTCATTTCGTCAATATGACTTCGATAGGCGATATTGTGTTTTGATTCTTCATAGATTTCCATTTGAGGGTGATCCGGGCCCAGGTGACAGCGGCCGCAAGTTTCAGGAGACCGGGCCTGCGCCAGGGAAAAATCATGCCGGGAATGGCATGCCGCGCAGGAACCGGTGGAACCGTCAGGATTAACCCGGCCGATTCCGAAATTAGGCCAGGTATCAGCTGTGAGCTTTCCATCATCGGCAACTTTCACATAAGAACCATGGCACTGCTGACAGCCGCTTACTGAAGCACTCGGTCCCTCCACTACCTCTCCAAGGAAGTTATCCAGGCTGCCCAGTACTTCTCCGGCTTTGGCATGGTGTGAATTGATAAACTGATCCGCCTCCAGTGCATGACATTCAGCACAGTCTGTCGGGGAGACTATTGTAGCGATAAACGCGTCGAAATGCTCGAAGCCGTCAACATCACCTTCGTCGGCAAGATGGCATTCGGCACAGCCGACGCCGACATCACTGTGACCGCTTCCATTCCAGCTGCCGACTATGCCCGGGGTCTTCTTGGTGTGGCATCCCAGACAGCGTTTGGAATCCGAACTGACAAGCGAATCCGATGTGCTGAGCACCAGAGGCTGATTCTTCTCAATTGAACATGAAACCGTCAGTACCAGCATGGTAAGTATGGTCAGATGGATTAATAATCGCACTTTAACACCCTCTCTCATCAGTAATAATCCCGAAGACTTCGAAGCCTTTCAACGTGTTCCTTCTCAAACAGGGCCAATCCCCTGATAAATTCTTTAAAACTCCCGCTTACCGAGGCAGCTGCATTGTTGTACAAGGCCTCGGCATGTACTTCCCGATCAATGGCCAGGGCTATCAACGCTGATACCGACAGACCTTCTTCGTATTGATCCGGCATGGATAACTTGAACTCAGGGGGAAATTGGAGAAAAGCCTTACTCTCTCCAACTTCGTATTCACGAAGTATTTTCGCGTGAGCCTCTTCCTGTTTTTCAAGAAGTACGGCCAGGGCCCTGACCGGATCAGCAAGTTTTCTCGTCAGCATACCCCGATAAAAAGCAGCTGAATCTTCTTCAAATTCCACCGCAAGTTCTAAAAAATCTGCAATGGACAGGAAGTTTCCTTTAGAATTTATCATACCAGATCCTTTCTTCAATCACGCCCTTGGCAACAAGAACGTCAGTGACAGCGTCTATCATGATGGGAGGACCGCAGAGATAGGCCTCACCGTTGACATCCTGAGGTAATGCCTGCTCCATTACACTGTGAATAAAACCGGTTTTACCTGACCAGTCATTATCAGGTTCCGAGAGTGCGGGATAATATTTAAGCCCCTCTTCATTCTTTTCAAGATCAGCAAATATTTCATGATCATACAGATCCACGGTACTCCGTGCACCGTAGAAGAGCCAGAGAGTCCTATTCAGATTGTTTTTTCCCCAATGAAGCAGAATGGATTTGATTGGAGCCAACCCAACCCCTCCGGCAACACAAATAATATCCCGGTGTGAATCTTCCCTCAGAAAGAAGTCTCCATAGGGTCCGGAGAAATCCAGTGGATCTCCTACCTTAAGAGAATGGATGTAGTTTGACCCGACACCGTCAGGAATAAGTTTTACGTTAATCTCAATCTGTTTTTGCTCATCAGGGCAGCTGGCCATTGAATAAGCCCGGTAATCGGCATCGCCCCCGGAGGGGATTCTGATCTGAACATACTGACCGGGTTTGTACGAAATCTCATCATCCCCGGTAAGAGAAATCCCTATTCTTTTAATATCCGAAGTAACTGAGTCAAAGACAATAATCCGTCCCTCATATTCCCTGATATTCAAATACTCCTCAGGGATAATCAGTTTCATGTCATTCTTAACTTTCAGCTGGCAGGTAAGTCTGTACCCTTCCTTTTTCTCTCTCTTTGTCAGCATCAGCTCTTCAGTGGGCAGAACGCTGCCGCCGCCTTCGGTGACGATGAGTTTACAGTAACCGCAGGTACCCTTCCCTCCACAGGCCGACGGAATAAAATATTTACTCTCAAAGAGGTTCCGCAAAAGGGTTGAACCGCCACGGGCATGAATCTCTTTATCGTCATTGATGGTGAGGGTGCAGGGGCCGTAGTTGTTAATCACCCGGTCCATGAATATCAGGAGCAGCGCGATAATCAGGGCGAAAGAGTTTGAAAAAATCAGGGCCTTGATAATCATTATCCAGTTACCCCGGTAAAACCTATAAAGCCCAGAGCCATGATGCCGGCAATAATGGCGGTAATACCCGGATCTCCAAAATTAGCCAGGGGCTTGGAAAAAACAAGATTTCGCCTGAGTCCGCCCATGGTGATAATGGCCAGCAGCCATCCCACACCGGAACCGAAAGAGTAGAGAACCGTTTCAATAAAACCATATGACCTGAGAATCATGAAAAGAGAAATACCCAGTATTGCGCAATTAACGGTAATCAAAGGCAGGAAAATCCCGAAGGACAGATAAAGTATGGGAAAGTAGCGGTCAATAGCGATTTCCAGTATCTGAACAATGG
>JAUUYD010000280.1 GCA_030590585.1 Spirochaeta sp. | reverse complement strand
CCGTTCGGGATAGGCCAGAGGCCCTCGAATAAAATGTTTTCCATATTTGCAGAAAGGCGATAAATCCCTTCAGTGACTGTTGTTACGTTCATAAAATCTCCAGATTGCCAGTTTGATTCCCAAACGTAGCGAGGGAAATACCCGAGGGTATTTCCGAGCGAGTGCCGGGAAAGCATGGTTTTATACCCCGCGGCTCTACCGCGGAACAGGGAGTCGCTTGAGCGACTCCGGGTCCAGGGCAGAGCCCTAGGGTATGATACCATTCATTGCCGCTCTTCTATTTATCTCCGGTCTGATCACTCCCGTTCTCAGCGCTGATGACTTGTATTTTGAGAAAAGAGATTTTTCTTCCCTGACAATTCCTTCGGTATCATGTATTACGGAGGATGACAGAGGTTTTATCTGGGTGGGCACTCCCGGAGGGCTGGTTCGTTATGAGAGTAGAAAATCCCTGCTGATCAACAGGCAGAATTATCCGGATTTACCCTCTGATCAGATTCTTTCTCTTGATTTTGATAAAGATTCAAAGAATCTCTGGGTGGGGACTGCTGCAGGCCTTGTGCGGTTCAATCTGCCTGATGACAGGATGGAGCAGCCAACTCTTCTGAATACGAATAAACAGACTGTGCATTTGGAAATTATTGATATCGCAATTCCCGGTTCCGGGAAAGTTTTTGCCGTAACAGGAAATAATATTTACCGTTTACTGGATGATAATATCATGGACCTGGTTCCGGTAGAACCAGCGGCTGAAGGCAATACTGCTGAGATTTTTGGTATTGCCGCAGCTGAGGATGGGGTACTCTGGGCGGCAGCTTCCGATGGATTGAAAAGCTGGGATGGGGATAACGAGCGCTTTATTCATGTCCTTAAAATTGCTGACTTAAGACGTATAACCGTGATTGGACACGAGATTTGGGCCGGCAGTGAAAATGGCAGCATTCATCGATACAATTCTGATACCGGACAGTTGCAGCTTTACTCTGTTCCGGGAGAAACAACAGCAATAAAATCCGGGCCTGAAGGATTAATCTGGGTTGGTTCTGAAATTAATGGCCTCAGTGTAATTGACCCTGTAACTGCTGAGGTCAGGTACTGTGAAGTCGATCCGGAGCATCCATACAAACTGCCCAGTAATAGAATTGAATCTTTATTCTCCGGAAGCAGTGGACAGCTCTGGATCGGAACTCCTGATTCCGGTTTGCTCTCAGTAGACGTCAGAAAAAAGAACCATCTGGAATATATAGAAAGATCCGGTACAAACGGCCTTCCAATCGGATCTGTAGAAGTAATTTTTGAAGACAGTCTGGGATATATCTGGGTAGGTTCAAACATTGGCGGGTTGGCCAGACTTGATCCTCTGAATGGGGAGCTGAAAAAGTATACACACGATCCCGGGGATTCCTTTTCCATCCCGAATGATCATATCAGCAGTATTGTGGAGGACAATTCCGGTCGATTATGGATCGGAACCCATCATGGACCTGCGTTTTACTTACCCGAAATAGACGGATTCGAACCAGCCGGAGTTATGATCAGCGGATGGCCTGATTTTCGGGGAAAACATGTATTGACAATCTCAAAAGCCTATAACGGTTATATCTGGATATCTTTTCGTAATGGTGAATTATACAGGCTCAATTCTCAGGAAAGAAGATACACAGTTCAAAGATTTTCTTCATCTTCGGCACCAACAGTTCTTTTTATTGATTCTCAGGGAACACTCATGGCCGGATCCAGGGAAAATCTACGATTATTCAACAGTGATGGAAAATTACTAAAAACCTGGTTTCCGGTTGGTGTTGAAAACGATGGAATCCAAAAAGGCGGCATTACAACTATTTTTTCTGATTCACACAGCCGGATCTGGCTTGGCAGCCCGACTGGGCTTGCGGTTTATAGAGGTTTTAACGATGGATTTGAAGAGATTGTATTTCCCGATCAAATCAGCCTGAATGTGTCGGAAATATCCGAGGATACCCGGGGGAACTTGTGGTTATCAGATGGACATCAGGTTTATATATACAACTCTGAGACAGGATTTCTTTATATCATGGGTGACGATGTCGGGCTGACACCATCCGGACTTATAACCAATCTTACCAGGAAACGTAACGGGACTATGTTTGTGGGAGCCAATGGGGAAATCTGGAATTACGATTCGGTTGTACATTCTTATTCTTTTAAACATCCCAGGGTGTTTCTGACAGAATTGAGTATCATGAATGAAATTACCAGATCCGGGTATGAACTGGATAATCCTGATCCGGTAAAACTGAGTCCGGAAGAAAAAGTTTTCAGCATCAGTTTTGAAGCTCTGGATTATCGATATCGGAGTGATATCAGATATCAGTATCGACTTGCAGGGTTTAATGATGTTTGGGTGGATAATGAAAAGACAGATTCGGTTACATTCGCCAATCTGCCTCCCGGTGTTTATCAATTTTTCGTCAGAGCCATAAATGAGCTGGGGGATTTCAGTGACAATACGGCAAGTATCAGCATAACTGTTGAGAAGTCTTATTGGCTGAGAACTCCGGCAATCATTATGTATATAGCTGTTTTTTTTGCCGCTTTTATCCTGTTTTTGAAAATCTGGGAAGGTCATCTGATGAAGGCGCAGATATTTGAGCTTGAGAAGGCACGTTTGAAAGTGATCGAAGCCAACAAGCAGCTCTCATTCCTTACAATGAACGATACCCTTACCGGACTACTCAACCGGCGGGGGTTTGATAGAGGAATTTCACTGGCTCTTGGGACTGCTCAACGAAATAATCTGATGATTACCCTGTACATGATAGATGTCGATTTCTTTAAATTGTTCAATGATAATTATGGTCATGTTCAGGGTGATGAGGTTCTAAGGAGCGTAGGTAAGGCCCTGAGTATGGTTTTTGGCCGATCTACGGATATAATTGCCCGGTATGGCGGCGAAGAATTTGCTGTAGTTTTTGTTGGTGAGAATCCGAATGCATCGGTAACTCTGGCAAATGATCTGATAATGGCAATCGAAGAGTTAATGATAAGTCATGAATATTCGTCTGTCTCCAGTCTCCTTACCTTGAGTGCCGGTTCCGCCACTATCAGGGCCGGGGAAAATGATACCGTGCTGCAGCTTATTGTACTGGCCGACAAGGCCATGTATATGGCAAAGAATAAAGGTAGAAACAGAATCTGCTACACCGGTATTATTCCGGAACTTCCCGTGGCAATGAAGAATGGATTGAAGCCAGTAGTCATAAATGAGGAAACTCATTAATGGGTGAGGCAATTTCATAAATATGAAATTGCTTCGATTCGATGGCCGAAACCCCTCTGATTTTACTCAAGAGAGGCGTCTTTTCAAAAATCACCGATTATTGAAATCGGCTCGGATAACTTGACTTTTACCGAAAAAAAACAGGATCAAATACTTGAAAAAAGCTGGAAGATTCTGATTGTTGATGATGATCAGGGTATACATGACATAACAAGAACAGTGCCCAGGGATCTGGTCTTTGAGAGTAGAAACCTGGATTTTCTAAGTGCATATAATCAGGTGGAAGCCGAGAATACACTTCGTGAAAACAATGATATCAGTGTCGTTCTTCTTGATATCGTTATGGATGAATATAATTCAGGCTTGAAACTGGTGAGATTCATCAGGGAAGTACTTGGAAATGCTCTGCTTCGAATCATTCTTAGAACCGGGCATCCCGGGATGGCCCCGCCCGAGCAGGTTATAGTTGATTATGATATTAATGATTATGAGTTAAAAACTGACCTGACGGCGTTGAAACTGCATACGACGGTAGTTGCATCCTTGAGGAATTACAAAGATCTTATGCAGCTGGATATCGCCATATCAAAGCAGAAACGTTACAAAACGGGATTATCTCATCTCAGTGATGCATCGGGTGTTCTCTTTGGAGCCGGTACTCCAAGGGAACTGGTAAATGGATTATACCGGGAGTCGAGATTGTTTTTTGGGGGAGATGAGGATGTTTTTCTATCTTCTTTTGCCGCACTGCAGGACGATTCGGGTTTCAAAGTTATTGCAGCTCATGGAAAGTATGAAGGATCAGTTTCTGCAGATCCTCATAAGCTGATCGGGAAAGCCGGGTACGAATCTTTGCAGAATCTGAAAAAGCAAAACCGAAATCTGTTGATTCATGAAGGAACTGTGTATCTTTATGAGGATAGCGGGAGGTTTCGCTTTCTCATTATTATTTCGAATGTCCCTCGATTGGAATCCCGGGATAGACAGCTTCTCGATTTTTTCTCATCAAATGTATCTATTGCATTTGAGAATATTCGGCTGAACCTGGATATTTCCGGTACACAGGAAGAATTGATTACAAGACTGAGTGAGGTTGTGGAAACTCGATCACATGATACGGCGCAGCATGTCAGGCGTGTAGGGCTGTTATGTGAATTGATTGCAAGGAATTTTGAGATGGAAGAGGATTCCATTCATGACTTGAAATTGGCTTCAACAATGCGTGATATCGGCAAAATCGGTATACCGGATGAGAT
>JAUUYD010000480.1 GCA_030590585.1 Spirochaeta sp. | reverse complement strand
TATGCCTCCGGTACGACCCTGTATCCGAGCGAGTGCAGGTAAAGCAAGGTATGAAAAACGGTATTGCCGTTTCTCATGGTAAAATAAACGAACAGAGAGACTGAAAACAGAAATGAATATTATCAATTATGATTCAATTAAAGAAGAACTCTCAGCTGAAATGCTTGAGCGCTTCCTTCGTTATGTCCGTATTTTCACCACCAGTGACGAGACCGTAGCGGAGGCTGAAACCCCTTCGACAATGGGGCAGTGGGACTTGCTCCGCATGCTGGAATCCGAGCTCCAGGAGATTGGCGTTAAAGATGTCACTCTTAATAAATTCGGTTATCTCATCGCCCGGCTGCCCGGGAATCTTCCCCCTGATTCAAAGGTGGATCCAATCGGATTTATGGCTCATGTGGATACCAGTGCCGATGCTCCCGGGGAGAATGTTCAGCCTCAGCTGCACAGTCCATATGACGGCAAGGTGATAGAGCTGAAAGGCGGCATTTCACTTAACCCCGGAGAATCTCCTCTTCTGGCCGGTTATGAAGGTGAGGCTGTCATCACCAGTGACGGCTCCACACTCCTGGGCGCCGATGACAAGGCCGGTGTTGCCGAAATCATGACCGCGGTTCACTGGATGCTTCTGCATCCCGAGGCTCCAAGAGGAGATTTGGAAATTATTTTCACTCCGGATGAGGAAACCGGTATGGGGATGAACCGTTTTCCCGTTGAAAGTCTGAAATCCCGTTTCTGCTTCACCATGGACGGCGGCAGAGAAGGTGAGATGGAAAGTGAGTGCTATTTTGCACGAGGCGCCCGGATATCATTTAAAGGTAATGTTATTCACCCCGGAACAGCCCGAGGCAAACTGGTGAACGCGGTGACAATGGCCGCATCGTATATCAACATGCTTCCTCGAAATGAGAGTCCTGAAGCAACTGACGGGCGTTATGGAAACTACTGGCCCCACAAGGTGGAAGGCGGCCTTGAGAGCGCGGAACTGACGGTGCATTACCGAAGTTTTGATGCCGAAGATATAAAGCGAAGAACTGAGGCCCTTGAATCTTTTGCAAAAGCCGTAGAGGCCGCTTTTCCCGGCGGTTCGGTAACGGTGGAAACAAAAGAGCAGTACCGGAATATGAGGGAAGAACTGGACAAGCATCCCCGTGTATTAAACAAGCTCCGCAAGGCCGTTTTGGCATCGGGTGTTGAACCCCTGGAACATCCGATTCGAGGGGGAACCGATGGGGCGCGTTTGACGGCCATGGGCATTCCGACACCGAACATCTTTGCCGGGGGGGTGAATTTTCACAGCCGTTCCGAATGGGTGGCATTACCCGCAATGCTGAGGGCGGTAACGGTTATTCTGAATCTTGTTGGTATATGGACCGATAGAGACTGAGCTTTCGCCTGAAAAATGGGCTATACTTGTCTTGTGATGCCGAAGCCCCGGAGCTTTCATTTGTTATACATTCTCATTATAAGCCTGCTGCTGGTTGCGGCAGGATGTGATGAGCTGGGTTTCCTTGATAATGCCGCCTCCGACCCCCTGATTCGAATCTCCCGGGAGGAGGGAACTGTTCAACCCGGGGATGAAATCGATATTCAGGTTGAGGCTGACGAGAACTTCCCCGACAGAATATCGGCCTATCTTGAGGACAAAAATGGTAACAGACAGGAATTAGCCCTGGAACAGCCGACTGACGGATGGGTAAATCCTTTTGGAGAATCCGGAAAGATCTTCGTTCCGGATACGATGTCCGAGGGTGCTTTCGCTCTTGTAGCCGAAGCGTGGTCAGGTGAAAAACTGCTGAGAGAAGAACGTGTGGATTTATATATTCTTCATGGTGATTGGGTGATTCAGGGACTGGAACTTTCCCCTCCGCAAACTGTACCCGAGGGTATTTTTTACATTCACGCGCTTCTTGATCTTCCTGAAGGAACCAACCCCTGGATAAGCTGGATACAGGATGAAAAGATAGTGGCTGAAGGATATCTATCAGAGGGATGGGATGCTGTAATTCTGAACGCGGGCAGAAAACCCGGCGTTCGCTCCCTGACTGTTGAACTCCACATGGAGGATCCTGAACCTGAGAATCCTCCGGTCCATTCCTTTTCCACAGAACTGTACACGGTTGATTCCATACCCGCCGGTCCGGATAAACTGACACCTCCTGAATCGTATGCTTTACTTCTCCATTTTGATGGGACTCTGCTTGATGAAACACCGGGTAATCAAACCGTAATTATTGGAAAGCCCAGGCCTGTCATCTCCGGAGAAAATCCGGGATTTCGATTTGCCCCGGGAGACGGTCTTGAGTGGAAGAATCTTAAGCTTCCTCTCGGTTCTTCAGGAGGATGGGAGCCGTTTTCCCTGACTTTCGGGATTCTACCCGAAGGAGATTCCAGTGGAACGGGAGAGGGAACGTTGATCAGCATCCGGGGTAATGAAGGTTTCAATCTTGTTCTTTCCATCTCTTTCTTTCCGGAAAGGGGACTCTCACTGTACTTGAACGACAGCGATGAATACGCTTCGTATTTCCCCTTCCCTGACAGCAGGGAGGGGCCGGCTGCCCTGACTCTTTCGTTTCAGCCGGATGAATATGGCCTCGGGTTTTCGTGGCTTGTAGATGGTGATACAGCTGCCGCCGGTTTCTGGAGCCGGTCTCCTATGCCTCCCGGGGAATCCTTCAGCGTTAAACTGGGAGGAGAGGGCGGTTTCTCAGGCGTGGTCACTGAGTTCGGCATTCGTGTCCACGGTGTTGAAGAAGATCGTTTTGCGTTCTATCGGAATGCCGACGGGGAGATGAAAATCGCCGAAGGTTTTGAAGATGAAGATATTCAGC
>JAUUYD010000148.1 GCA_030590585.1 Spirochaeta sp. | reverse complement strand
TAGTATTCTTTCGCCGGCAGAAAATGTCGCTGTTCATCATGCAGTCCCGCCAGATATACCAGGGCAAAGAAATTATCAGGATCCAGCCGTTCAACATTGTTAAGGTCATCCAGCGCCCCATCATAATCCTGAAAATGACGCAGTCTGATTCTGGCACGATCAAGATAATGCCAGGGCACCTCGGGTTCCATTTCAATAGCGAAGCTTATATCATCCTCCGCGTCATTGTAATTCCTCAAGGCAACATTAATCCTGGACCGGTCCACTCTTGCGTAGACAAACTCCGGGGCAAGTTCAACAGCCCTGTCCAACAACATCAGTGCATCATCAAGACGCTCGGTTTTTGCCATTACCCAGGCCGTACCCGTCAATGATTCAACCGAATCAGGATTCAATTTCAAGGCCCTCTTCAGATTTGATTCCGCTCTGTTCCAATCAGAATCAGCAATAGCGAGATTTCCGCGGAACGCAAATACTTCCGCAATTGTATTATCTGCAGCTGTGGAAGCATCAAGAGCCGAATCCCTGGAATCCGTATTCCCGGCAGCATGTTCAAGCAGTGCCAGATTAAACCATGCAGCCGCGTTGGAAGTATCTTCCCCGACTATGGACTCAAGTACATTCCGTGAGTCATCAAGCCTACCCTCATTTCGAAGAAGAACGGCATAAACCAGACGGGACTCTGCGTCCATGGTATCTATTCCTGCATCTTCCAATGCAGAGAGGGCATCATCAGTATTCCCGGTATCTGTATAAAAAGAATCCAGGACTTCGGCGGCATTTTCCGCTTGAATATCCGATTCGGATTCACTTGCTGAAGAGTTGTCAGCTTGTTCCCCCGTCGTCGTGCTTTCCACCTCAGCTTTACTGTCATTCGAGCTGTCGGCAGTATTACAGGAATTAAGTAGAAGAGAGAGGAGCAATAAGGCAAATAATACAGCGTTTATTGAATATCGAAACATTCGCTTATAATAGCCGACCCGTCGACAGCCGGGCAACCTTGTCCCATAGAGACGAGATTGATATCATAGGCCCCAATGAATCGGGTATTTCCCGGCCGGACTTTGTTTGTTACGGCCTACATATTGATAACAATCGGATTTCTCACCATACATTTCACAAGAGTGGAAAGTTTCAGTACTGTTCTGAACGGGATTGTCGTAAAAGGCAGATCCAGTGTCGGGACTTCACTGTCGGCACCTCAGATCAGGCGGCTTAAGGTAAATGTAAATGGTTTGGAACTCTCATTACGCAAAAGCGATAAAGCCATACTCATTACAGACGATGGTATCCGCCATTACCTGGATATCACCGGATGGGAGAGGGATATCGATTCCGTGAGAATCCTTTTCAGTGAGGGAGCCGGCCTGACAATACGTTCCAACCCCCATGACAGTTCTGTTTTACTCATACCGGAGATACCAACTACAGTACCCCCGGTTCGTTCTCTGGAGCTCCCGCTTAAGCCGGAAAAAAATGTTATCATCTCAGCAGTACAGGGACATCCCGGCACCTTGAGTATTTCCGCTCCTGATATGGAGTATGTGGCATCCCTGCCAAGTGATTCATCATGGGACTCAAAGCTGTTCCGTCTTAATCTGGTTGTTCTGGATAAGGCAGATCCAATACTCGAAATAACTGACGATCACCACGGCGGCGGACTGGATGCTGCGGAGTGGTTCAATCAAGGTAACTTGCCGACGCTGGCGGTTTATCAGGGAACAGTAAAAGACTGGTTATCCGAAACCCGAAATGGATGGAAAACCGGGATTGAGATAAAAGGAACTGCTGAGTGGAGTGATGTTCTGGCGGCTGCAGTCCTCGCCGATGCTGTTATGCAGGGGCAGCTGCCCTCCAAGCTTGCATCCATCGTATCTCTGGCCGACAGCTACTCGGGAAAAATCGGGTGGCTTCCAAGCCCTTTTCTGGGAAACATCATCAATCAAAGCCGGGTTCACAGGCAGGAGATTGGTAGAGAAGCCAGGAATATCATTAGCGCGTTGAAGAATAAATCACCGGATTTCAATTTGGAAAGACCGCTCACAGCCCTGCTTGATTCCGGATTTTCATCAGAAGCATCCCTCATGTTGAGCTCTACCCGCCAGGCTCCACTGTCTGAAGCCACTAATTCAGGAATAATCAGTAGACTCTTAATCCTTCAGGAGGCAGCTGAATTATCCATTGATGATCCTGTCGGCGATCCGGCATTGAGGAAATCTTATTTTGATAATTTTATCATTCCAAATATTTTCTGGGTAAAAGACGGCCTCTGGCTGATTGAAGAAGATGGCTCAATCAATCTGAGCCATTCAATTGCCGCAGGTGTATTATTGATAATCGAAGCGCAGATGAACAACGATAATCTGTATCAATCCGTCGGCAGGCAATTGATTATCTCCGCCTTGAATTATTCGGCTGATAACGGATATATACCTGGAAAACTCCTCTTTGAGACTGACGGAGAAGTGACAAGTGAAGGTTCTATCCCTCCGGAAAAATTGTATTCTTCAATTGCCAATGCCCCGGCTTACCCCAGACATGTCTCATTGGCCCAGGAGCTTGGATCGGGATCATGGGCCATCACAAGTGCCGAAAGATTTTCACTGAGAAGCACACCTCGGGAAACTGCGATTTCAATGGACTTCCCTCCGGGATCGATACATCACCTTGCCATTCAGGGAATCAAGAGTTTCAACGTTCTCTATATGAATGGTATACGCTGGAACGGAGATCCGAATTTCCAGCGATATTATGCCGGTTGGTATTACGATCAGGCGAGTGAAACACTTTATGTGAAGATACGGCACAAGGAGAAAACCGAAACCATCCGAATACTCTACTATGAGCCGGAAGAAACTGCCGTTAAGGAATAAATGGATTCATCCGATAACACTGCAAAACCAGATTTCCGTTTTAGGTATTCTAAGTTCCCTGGGTGCAGTCCTGAGCCATGATTCCAGGTCTATCAATCGTCTCAAGGCAGATGAAAGCTCGGTTGAACTGAAGCGTTGCGCACCATCACGGTAAGAGCGGATAGCTTTTTTTCCACCCCTGAGTTTAAGCTCTTTCGCCGCATTTTCAGGAGGCAGCCCCCGGGATATCAGAACCGCAAAGTCCCTCAAATGCATCAGGGGATCGGCCAGCATGGATAATATCCTGTCCACGGAACCTGGATCTGAATGAATGATTTTCCGATAGGCCTCCAGCACAGCTCCCAGATCACGTCGGCAGAATCGATCGAAGAGGCTGTATACTGTTTCTTCCCGCCCGTGCTCCAAAACCCGATCTATATCGGCTTCACAGATAGGCTGTTTCGGATCTACTGAAAAGGCAAGAAGGTCGCAGGCTTCCCGAAGAGCATCGGTAGTTCCTTCAGTGACATCCAGCAGGAGATCAACCGCCGTATTATCAGCTCTCAACCCCTTTTCCCGGAGAAAGTTCATCACCCAGCCTCTTTTATCCCGTTCAAACATCTCCCAGAAAACTTCAACCGCATTCTTCGGAAGTGCATCAGCCAGTGAACGGGGATAGTTTCTTGATCCGGGACCTTCATCGCTTGTAAAAACCAGAATCGCCTCAGGTGACGGGGAGGTGATGTATTCTTTGAATATCTTAATATCAGCAGCTTTAAGTGCATGGGCATCGGCAAGTATTACCAGCCGTCTTGATGAGAAAAGGGAGCCGTTCTTTAAAAGGGATATGATTTCCGCGGTTTCCGTATCATAGGGGTAGAGCCGGTGCTGCTCAGGTGCTTCTCCATCCTGTTCTTCCAGGGCCTTTTTCAACGCTTCCAGTCTTGCGCGTTTCCGGCCCACCTCAGGGCCGGGGTAGAAATAAACTGGAAGAAACTTTCGAGCCATGCTGTTTTAATCCTAATAGGAACGGATAATAGCGGCCAGCCGCCCCAGGATTCGAACCTCAGCAGTATATAACGGGGGATAGGCCGGATTTTCAGCCTGGAGGCGAACCCGATTCTTCTCTTTATAGAAGCGCTTGAGGGTAACAGCCTCATCAACCATGGCAACAACGATCTGCCCATTTTCCACCTGAGACTGATGAGAGAAAACAGCAATATCACCGTCCATTATTCCGGCACCATTCATACTATCCCCCTCAACACGCAGGGCGAAAACCCGGCCATGTCCCACCATGGAAGCGGGTAGAGATAAGGAACCTTCATAGTTCTCTTCGGCAAATAGAGGCATTCCTGCCGCAACATGACCGAGAAGAGGAACTTGAACCTGATTTCTATCGGAATCTGATGATGATTCTATAATCTCGATGGCCCGGGAACGATGATTATCACATGCTATGAGGCCTTTTTTCTCAAGCGCCTTCACATGATCGTAAGCACCTTTGACCGATATACCGAAATGACCGGCTATTTCCCTGATCGTCGGAGGATACTTATGATTGCTCAAAAATGATTTGAGGAAATTAAGTACTTCTGTCTGTCGTCTCGTCACTGCCTTCATTTTTTAATCTCGATACCGTATTTCTTTATCTTACCGTGCAGATTACTGGGATAAACACCCATGGCCTGGGCCGTTTTTGCAATGTTGAAACCATTTACTTCGAGCCGCCGTTCCACCAGCCGTTTCTCAAACAGATCTCTTGCCTCACCGAGTTTCATACTATCATATTCCCGGTCGGCAGAAGCGGCAGAAGGACGGGAACCTGCCTCACCGAGATAATAGCGGGCCGTTTCTTCGGTTACCTCACTCTCGTCTACAAGGATGTTAACCCTCTCGATAAAATTCTTCAACTCCCGAATATTACCCGGCCATGAATATTCTGTAAGAAGTTTCATGGCCGCCGCCGAAAAACCGGGAGATACAATGTCCCGGTTTCCCTTTTTAAGGCTGTCATGAAAATATTTTATCAATGCCGGAAGGTCTTCCTGGCGTTCTCTTAACGGTGGTACGGTCAGGGGGATCACATTGAGTCGAAAATACAAATCTTCCCGGAATCTGCCTTCTTCAACTTCCCGGCGAATATCCTTGTTGGTCGCGGAGATAATTCTGACATCCACATGGATCTGATCTTCGCCGCCAACCCGCTCAAAAGTCATTTCCTGAACAGCACGAAGCACTTTTGCCTGGGCCTCAAGACTCATATCCGCCACTTCATCCAGAAACAGTGTACCGCTGTCGGCAATTTCGAATTTTCCCCGTCTTCTGGCAACCGCACCTGTAAAGGCTCCCTTCTCATGGCCGAACAACTCGCTCTCAATCAGGTTATCCGGAATCGCCGCACAGTTAACTTCTACAAAAGGTCGGGTTGACCGCTTGCTTCGGCTATGAATCATTCGAGCTACCAGCTCCTTACCGGTACCGTTTTCTCCAAGAATCATCACCCGTGAATTCGAAGGTGCACTTTGTCCGACAATTTCCCGAATCCGGTGCATCTCTTCGGTCTCACCTATCATGTCGTCTTCCATAAACTGCCCCTGCCTCAGAGCAGCATTTTCCCGCCTTAGAACCTCGAGACGGACAGCATTTCGGGCAATCGTTACAACACGCCCCAGGTCCAGTGGTTTTTCCAGATAGTCATATGCACCGAGTTTAATAGCCCGAACAGCAGTTTCTACCGTCGCATGACCTGAAATAATCACCACCTCTACATCAGTCCACTCAGCCTTGATTTCTTCAAGGACGTCTATTCCTCCTTTGCCGGGAAGCCAGATATCGAGAAATACAACATCTACAGGTTCGGTTTTAAGAAGTCGTAAACCTTCAAGTCCATCTTCGGCTACAAAAACCTCATAACCTTCATCCCGCAGGATGTCCCCAAGAACGTCCTGAATTGCAGGTTCGTCATCAATAATGAGAATACGGCTCATAAGCCCTCCCCGGCCGGTAAATCGATATAAAAAACCGTTCCCGAATCCGGCTCCGATTCAAACCAGATTCGACCACGATGATCATAGATTATACGCTGAACCACCGCCAGTCCAAGGCCTGTACCACGATCCCGTGTCGAATCGTACGGCTGAAAGACAGAGGCGGCCCGGTCCGGAGGAATTCCTTCGCCATCATCCCGCACCAGCATCCGAACATACGGTGTTGTTCCCCGTTGAATCAAATCGGCCCGAATGGTGATTTTCGTTGAACCGGCCTCCATGGCGTTCTTCAGAAGATTTACCAAAACCTGTCTTATCTGCCCCGACTCAGCCAGAACCGGTAATTCTTCATCACCCGGTACAAGAATCCACTCAATAGCCGGATCCACGGTTCTGAATCGATTTATGGTTTCCTTCAG
>JAUUYD010000255.1 GCA_030590585.1 Spirochaeta sp. | reverse complement strand
GAGTTACTTCTCCTTCGGGGGTTTTAACCTTGCCGAAATCCATGTCCACGTCGGTGAGGGCGCTGAAGGTTTTTGAGGGAACCTGGGTGGATTCCATCTGCTTTGCCAGGAGGGATTCTTCCTTTTCCGAGAGTATATGGGGTTTGAAGCGCAGGAGCCTTGAGAGGTATATACGGTAGGGCGACAGGAGGTCACTTTTCAGAAATCCCTGCATAATATTATCGTCGATGGACTGAATCTCAGGATCCATCCAGCTGGCTGCAGCGGCGAGCTTTGTGGCGATACCCATGTAACGGCTTTAGAGAGCTTGAACATCGCTGTCTCCAATATTCTCGGACTGTCGGAGCATCACATAGTAGCCGAGCCTTTCTTCAAGAAGGCCGAGTTCCATGATGGTGTAATTCAGAGCCTCGGCAATCTTTTCAGGAGATTGACTTAAGCTTCCCTTGAATGTGGCGATTTTCGGGATGCCGGCTTCGAGTTCCCCAAGGCCTTTTTCCCAGGCGGCATTATCTGAAAACAGGGCGCTTAAGTTCCAGGTATCTTCGGTAGAAATATCTTTACGTTCGGGTATGTCGAGTTTTGTATTCATAACTGAAAGATAGTGACAGCCGGGGTTTCGGGCAAGATATGAACAAATTGTTTATACGGGCTTCTATCTCTGTTAATAGGGGGAACATCCAGGACGTTTTATATTCTTATTACCAAATTATGAACGTAGAGGTGATGGAATCCATGACGAAAACCCGAAACTCAAGCACGCAGATACAGCCGGGAGCGGTCCGCAAGATCCTTTGGATAAGCGTACTGCTTCTGACTTCTACTATATTTCTCTCCTGTCTTCCCGGGGGAGCCTCATCGAAAGATGGAGCTTCTTCAGGGAGTCTTTCTTCCGATTCCGAAGCAGAAAAAGTTTTCTATGTCAGAACAGCCGAGGTTTCCCTTGGCGACATGGAAGACAAAATCAGCCTGAGCGGTGAGGTTTACGCCACCGGCCGGGTGAATGTGGTGCCGGATACAAACGGTTTACTCACCAAAGTTCTGGTGAATCCCGGTGACACGGTTTATGTGAATCAGATTATTGCCTATGTCGATCCTTCCCGGCCCGGTATGTCCTATGCCGAGAGTCCGGTGAAGAGTAAAACTTCCGGTACGGTTACTGCGGTTCCTGCGGTTTCGGGGAATCAGGTGTCGGTTCAGTCTGTTATTGCCCAGGTGGGTCATCTGGACCGTCTTGAGATTGAGATTAAGGTGCCGGAACGATATCTGGCTTTTCTGAAGCCGGGATTAAACGCCTGGGTAAGTTCCCGGGCGTATCCCGATGATGAGCAGTCGGCCCGGGTGACTGAGGTTTCTCCTGTTGTTGACCCCCGGTCCCGGACGGTGCTGGTAACCCTGGTACCGGATTCCACTGAAAAGCTCCGGCCGGGACAGGCTGTGAGTTTAAATCTTGTTCTTGAGACTAAAAAGAATACCCTGATGATTCCTTCCTCTGCGCTTAGCGAACGTCGGGACGGTGAGGGAGTATTTGTTGCCGATGGCGATAAAGCTTCCTGGCGTCTTGTTACCACGGGATTGAATGATGCCGGCTCCATTGAAGTGATTGAGGGCTTGAATCCCGGAGATATGGTGATTGTTGCCGGTATTCAAGAGCTCACCGATGGATCTCTGATCCGGGTTCAGGAAGGTTGAGGCTGAAAAGATGCTGAAAACAATACTGAACAGGCCGGTTGCCGTTGTTACAATTTTTTCCGTTATTGTCGCCATTTCCATTCTGATGGCCATGGGGATTCCTCTGGACATGTATCCCAGCCTGGATTTCCCCATACAGGCGATTTCCGTTCCATACCCCGGGGCAGGTCCCCGGGAGGTTGAAGAGGAAGTTACCCGGATTATTGAGGGTGAAATGGCCGGGATGGAAGGCCTGTCTTCCATGACCTCCACGTCCAGTGAAAATATGGCGCAGATTATCCTGAATTTCGAGTTCGGATCGGATGTTACCAGTATTCAGGCGGATATCCGCTCCCGGCTCGACCGGGTGAAACCGAAGCTTCCCAAAGAGGCCGAGGATCCCATTCTGGTGAAATTCGATCCCTCTTCATTCCCCGTCCTCAGCTTGTCTTTTAATGGAGACCGGAGTGAGCGGGATCTGACGCAGATTGCCCGGGATCGGGTAATCCCGGCTCTGGAGTCCCTGGAGGGGGTTGGCAGTGTCAGCCTGGTGGGAGTGAGAGACAGCATTGTCCGGGTGGATATCGATCAGAGTGCCCTGGAATCCTATGGAATGTCTTTAAGTTCCATCTCCCGGATTCTTTCTGCCCAGAATTTCCAGCTTGGTGCCGGTTCATTCGAGGAACTGGACAAGGATATCCTGATTAGGACCAGTGGCCGTTTTGAAAGTCTGTATGAAATCGCTGATACGGTGATTACGACGATTCCGGGGGCTTTCGGGGAGTCGGGAACCCCCATTCTGCTGAAGGATATGGGAAGTGTTTCCTGGGATTATGCCGATTCCGACAGTCTTGTGCGAATAAACGGAGACCCCGGGATATCTCTGGAAGTGCGGAAAGGCTCAGAGGCCAACAGTGTTGAAGTATCCGATACAGTGAAAGCCAGGGTTGTCGAATTGAACCGGGAACTTCCCGCCGGGGTGGAGTTGGCATTACTCACCGACAGCACCAGTGATGTACGGGACAACCTGTCCCAGGTAGGTTCTGCTGCTGTTCTGGGCATCCTCTTTGCCGTTGTCATTCTGCTGATTTTTCTCCGCCAGGTAAAAAGCACCATCATAATCGGACTTTCCATTCCCATTGCTCTGGTAATCACTACAGCCGGGCTGGCCGTCAGCGGCCGTACCCTGAACCTTGTTACCCTTGTAGGACTCGCCATGGGAGTCGGTCTTATTGTTGATTCCTCCATTGTCATCATTGAAAATATTTTTCGTTTACGGATGAAGGGTGCTCCCATGGGCGTCTCGGCCCGTCGCGGCGCCGGGGAAATGATGGCCCCCATCACCGCATCCACCCTCACCACCATTGCCGTATTTTTGCCCCTGCTTATCTACAAGAGCGATCTGGGGTTTATCGGTAACTTTTTCGGCGAGCTGGCCTTCGTTATTATTCTCTCCCTCCTGTCCTCCCTGGCGGTTGCAGCCATTCTGGTGCCGGTTCTCTCCTCGCATTTTCTTACCATTCATACCCGTGAGGAACGACCGATAAAAAGCAGGTTCTTCCGATCCATCGATAACGCTTTAGAGGGCTTCTTCCTCGGGATGGAGAATGGCTTTGCCCGATTCCTTCAGTTCGGGATGAAGCACAAGGCTCTGGTGATTCTCATATCCGTCAGTCTCTTCGCCGGTTCCATGCTGCTCATCGCTAAAATCGATGTGTCCATGCTGCCGCCGATGTCTGAAGATTCGGTGTATATGGAGGCTGAATTTCCCACCGGGACGGCATTGAGTGAAACCGAGAGGGTGATGAGCGATCTCAACGACCGTGTAATCGATGAAATACAGGGTTACGATCGTATTGTCATGACGGCCAGAAAGGGGGAGGGATCTCTGGAAATCACCTTCCTTGATGAGGAGAATACAAGTTCCCTGATCTTAAGGGTTAAAGAGGAGATGAGGGGCTATCTCGATGATTATCCCGGTGTCTCCATCAGTTTTGAAAACAATGCTCCCGGCACTGACATGATGAGTTCTGCAGGGGTGGACGTGAGAATATTCGGTTCCGACTGGAACAGTGTCCAGGAGTCCGCCGATGAGATTGAAGCCCTGATGAAGGAAGTTGATGGTATTACCGAAGTGAGTAATGACTCAAAGCGGGGTTTGCCTGAAGCGGAGATTATCTTCAACAGGCGGGCGCTTTACGAACAGGGTTTGAATGCCGCGGCTGTCGCCGCCGAAATCAGAGCCCTGACGGCCGGCACTACGGCTACCGTTTATATCGAGGATGGTGAGTCCTATGATGTCGTACTGCGCCTGGCCGAGGCGGACCGTTCGGGGATTGCCGATCTGGAGCGGCTTTTCGTCACCAGCCCGACCGGGGAGCGGGTGAGTGTTGCTCAAATTGCCGAGATTCGACGGAGCAGCGGCCCCACATCGATTTCCCGGGAAGATCAGATGCGGATGATTCATGTTGTCGGCTCCCTGGCCGATGGCGCCTCAGTTCAAGGTGTTACTGAGGCAGTCCGGGATTATTTAACGGAGAATGTTACGGCTCTACCCGGTTCTGAATGGTCAGTTACAGGGGAGTTAACCGATTTCCAGGACATGGCGTCTACCATGCTCATGGTAATGCTGATAGCCGTCCTTCTGGTTGTTGCCGTCATGGTAGCCCAGTTCGAATCCTTCAAGGATCCGATGGTAATCGCCATGGCCATGCCGATGATGATAATCGGAATCGTTGTGCTCTTTGCCATCACCGGAACAACGATTTCCATGATCAGTATGATGGGATTCATTATGTTACTGGGTATTGTGGTGAATAACGGTATCGTCCTGGTAGACCATGCCCGCCTGATGCGCCGCCGGGGTATGGGAGTGGAGGAAGCTTGTGTCGAATCCGGCCGGACCAGACTGCGCCCGGTGCTGATGACCACCCTCACCACGATTCTTGCCATGACCCCTATGGCGTTCTTCGCCGGGGAAGGCGGTGCGATGATGCAGCCCATGGGAGTCGCAGTAGTCGGCGGACTCTCCACCAGCATGATCG
>JAUUYD010000335.1 GCA_030590585.1 Spirochaeta sp. | reverse complement strand
GTGGCCGACTTGAACTCGGCTCCGAAATTCTCAGTCTGCCGTCGCATGGCTTCACTGAACTCATATCCGTTCACCGGTTCGGGGAAGCCGGGATAATTTTCCATATCGCTGATAAGAAGTACCGCACCACCTGCAGCCATCTCTTCGATTACCAGGGTTCTCAGGTTGGCTCGAGCTCCATACTGTGCCGCGGTCATGCCCGCCGGGCCGCCGCCAACTACAACTAAATCCCATTCAGGAGTCATGTTTTTCTCCAATATTCAATTTTCTCCGACAGATGACTTCCATCGGCTCTCCAAGAAAGTAATATTATATACGTGATGAATCAAATATCCATTCGATCAGGAATCCTCGGGTTATTGTTCTTCATCATTATATCCGCGTATGGGGAGGTTCGCTTGAACCCCGTGGAAGAGATTCAAAAGATAGCCCGTATGGAAGAGCCCCTGGCTGTTGATGTTCTTATTCGGGCATCATTGACTGCCTCAGGAACAGAAATGGACTCCATGGATTTCTACAGCGGGAAATTGAAGGAGCTCATTGATTCGGCTCCGCTAAGGCTGGGTACTGTTACTGAAGATGCTGAGATTCTGCTTGAATGGATGCATGAAACAGTTCTTACCCGCTATATTCAGGAACAGACCGCTTTGGATACCCTTCTGGATAACGGCCGTTACAACTGTGTCTCATCAGCTGTGCTGTACCTCATACTGGCTCGCAGCAGGGATATCCCGGTATACGGGGTGTTAACTGCAGATCATGCTTTCTGCCGTGTAGCACTTGATAACGACGACGGCGGAATCGATGTGGAAACTACGACTGCCTACGGCTTTGATCCTGGTACCCGCAGGGATGCCGTTGATTCATTCACCGGCCGGACAGGCTTCAGTTATGTACCTCCGGGGAATTACCTTCAACGTCAGGATATCGGTGAAAAAGAGCTGATTTCCCTTATTTATCAGAATCGTTTAGCCGCCCTTCAGAGAGCCGGGAAATGGGGTGACGCAATCGGACTGGCTCGGGATCGCTGGGAGCTCTCCGGCAGTGAGGATGCCCAAAGGGATTTTCGGGTTTCAATTATGAACTATGCAGCCGATCTGGACAGACGGAGACTGGAAATTGAAGGTCTTGAATTCTTAAATGAAGCAGCTTTATCCCTTGGAGATGGGCACAAGCTGGAAGAGACGGCCTCAGCCTTACTGGGAAATGCTGTCACCTATCATTTGAGGGCTGGTAGAACCGAAGAGGCTGAAGAGCTTCTTGATAACGCTGAACTTACCGCAATTGTGCCTGAGGACTTTATCGAAAGCCGTAAGAGGGAAACCAGGGAAAAGACCTTGGAATCCATAATCAGATCGGCCCCGTTTGATGAGGCCTTAACGGCGGTGGACAGGGCCCAATCGGATAATCTCATCAGTCAGGCACGTTGGGAGGAGTTTTCCATCTATCTCTGGTCCAACGAGGCCCGCAGACGATCTTCAGGAGGAAAATGGCCCGAGGGCTGGCTGTTTCTGCAGAATGCTTCGGGTAAAACCAGTTCCATTTCAGAATGGGACAGCATGGTGGAAACTTACCGTCATAATGCCATTGTGGTTTATCACAACCGGTTTGCAGATGCCCTTCGAAAGAAGAAAATTAACGAAGCCCGGGAGATTCTGAATGACGCGGACAGACTCTTCCCGGATAGTGCGGTACTTCTACAGGACAGAGAGACCCTGGCGAATCACTGATTCTTCTATGACTTCCCTGAAAAAAGGAATCTAGCCGTATATTCTGCGTTACAAAAATGCTCGAAATGCTCATGTACTTAACGTACACTGCGCTTTCTGTGCTTTTTGAGCCTTGTCTATACGACAATCTCCTCTTTTTTCAGGGAAGTCTTCTAAGATCACTCATTAAACATGTCGAAAAAGAACTGAGGTGGACTCTGCCTGACAAGGAGTAGACATGAGTGAGCAGCATCGTTGGGAACGACTCATCAGTCTGATGGATCATGAGCGGAAGCTCCTGGATGATTTTACTGAAGCTTCAGGGCTTATGCGCGCCGGGCTTCATAAAAAAGACTGGCCGGCATTGGAAGCGTCTTTGAAGAAGATGGATGGTATGGCCGACCGAATGGAAGCCTTTGAACTAAAAAGGAATTCTCTGGCAGACAAGCTTTGCAGCGGTGAAGATTCGTTAGAGAAGAAGATCTCCGAATTACCGGCAGAAACCCGGCAAAGATTTCAATATACCAGAAGTGAACTGAAAGCCCGGCTGGTGACAGTACGAAGCAGGATTCGAGGGGTTGCCGGATATGCGAATTCCCGGAGCCGCCTGGGCCGGGAGCTTATGGAAGAGCTGATTCCGTCCACACGGGGTCGGATGTATGACAATAAGGGGCGATCCGCCTCTGCAGGCAGGGATCCTATTGTGGTATCCCATCACCTCTAGGGGGCCGAAAAATGTCCAGTACCTTCAGTGGAATAGAAATCGGGAAACGCAGTCTCAATGCCCATCAGCAGGCTCTGACTACCGTTGGCCATAACCTGTCAAACGCTTCGGTGGAGGGTTACAGCCGCCAGCGGGTTAATATGAAATCAACTGATCCTCTTTATCGGCCCCAGCTCAACAGGGAAGAGGTTCCCGGGCAGATCGGACAGGGTGTCGGAGTGGCCAGTATCGAGCGTATCAGGGATGAACTTCTGGAGAACCGTATTCTGGCCCAGGGTGATGTGGCCGGCTACTGGCGTACCAGGGATTCCTATCTGCTCCAGGTTGAACAGATCCACATGGAGCCTTACGATACATCAGTCAGGGTGATGATGGACAAGTTCTGGGAGGGATGGCAGGAATTGTCCCTGCGCCCTGAGGGTCAGGCTGAGCGGCAGGCCGTATTGAGAAGGGGTGAGTCCCTGATAGACGGAATCAACCGTCGATATGACCGGTTCAAACAGGTTCGAACCATGCTGAACGATGATGTTGTCGTATCGGTTGGTGAAGTGAACGGCATGCTTGGTGAAATAAAAGGGCTGAACGAGGAAATTGTAAAATCCGAGGCTCTTGGTGATAATCCAAACGACCTCTATGACCGCCGTGATCTGCTTGTGAACAAACTCTCGGACTATATACCGCTCACCGTTGATAACAGAGATCCTGATGAATTTCTCATCCATACCGGGGGGCTTCACCTGATACAGGGCAGACAGGTCTCATATCTGGCTGCTGAACCCAATCCAGAGAATGAGGGTTATCATGACATCGTATGGGAAGCAAATGGTGAGCTGCTGAATTCTGAATCCGGAAAGCTGGGTTCTCTGATAGAACTCAGGGATTTTGATGTCAGGGGAGAAATCCAGTCATTGGATGAAATGACCATGGCTTTTGCCGATCTGGTAAATAATATTCACAGGGATGCCTGGTCGGCAAACGGCAGTACCGGGGTGGATTTCTTCCGGGAATATCCATTTGTGGACAATCTGTCAGGAAATTACGACCGCAGCGGTGATGGAGAGCTGGATTCCACATACGCCTACAGGCTGACGGGTATCAATACCATGAATCCTGCAAAACCGATCGGGTTTGCGGGAACCATCACCCTCGACGGCGCCGCGGGTCCTGTAAACATTCCATATACATCTGTTGACACCGTGGAGATGGTTGTCGACCGTATCAATTCTTCAGCTGCCGAAGTCAGTGCCAGACTTGATAGACAGGGGAGATTGGAATTCCGTGCCGGAATCACAGAGGGATTTGATAATCCTGATTTTGTAATACGTCACGTTGAGGACTCCGGCCAGTTTCTTGCCGGATATGCGGGTCTGTTAGGTGGAACAGGGCCGGGTGCGGCCTATGACTGGCAGGTGCCCGATGCGGTCCTTGCCCTCCGGCCCGGTGGTGCGGCGTATTCGGTTTCTCCCTCAAGCCACCCCTCGGGCTGGCTCAAGGTAAATGAAGATCTGATAGCAGACCCGTCAAAAATTGCCTCG
>JAUUYD010000139.1 GCA_030590585.1 Spirochaeta sp. | reverse complement strand
GAAAATCTCCTCACTTATCGGCTGCTGAAACGTAAACTTCTTTTGAGTGATTACAGACATATCCCCTCCCGGAATCATCTTGACCGCGCAGATGCAAATAATTCTGCCCAAGGAATTCATTGTGCCCCGACTGCCCGGTAAATGGCAAGTCGTTTCATAGCAAAAACACCATATGTTGTGTTTTCACCAATTAGATTATCGGTGTTAACACTATGGAAATTGAGTTGGAATACTATGTTTTTAATTAGTACGAATAGAATCCCATTATGGAAATCCTTACACTGTAGTGATAAACTTAAAAAGAAAGAGGTACATCACAGTGACAACCAGGTTCCTCTGCATCATATCAATATTTCTCATCGCCACGTTACCCTCGTGGTCCGCGGACAATGACGAGGTTTTCATAATTACCAACGAAACCGGCTTCACGATTGCGGCTCTGTATATAAGCGATATAAACTCCGAAGTATGGGGAAAAAACCTGCTTGATAAGAATCCTCTGTTGGAAGGTGAATCTTTGAGTATTCCTCTTCTTAAACTTGAATCATTAACTGTCAGGGTCAAGGCCAGAGACGACGAGGGAGATACTTATACTGTATTTGATATCAATGCGGTATCCGAGGATATCAGCATTACTTTGAATCATATCGATCCGGATTGAGATAGTTCACCAAAGTCGGATAAACAATCCCCTCATGCATTAATATGATAAAGTAAGGAGTCCTTATGAAAGCGACAATATCCGGCGGACCGGCATTTTCCCACGTTCATGTCGACCTGGAAGCCGGTGAAAAAGTGACCGCCGAGAGCGGCGCAATGCAGTCAATGTCGGCTGAGATGGACCTCAAGGCCCATCTCAACGGAGGTTTATTCTCCGCTCTCGGAAAAAAATGGTTCGGCGGCGAAAGCTTGCTAACCTCCACATTCTCCAATAATACCTCCGGTACCCGGAGGGTTACCCTGGCTCAGGATGTCCCCGGTGAAATCAGGCGTGTAGATCTGAAAGACGGAGAAACCCTCTGCATGCAAAAAGGTGCATGGCTGGCATCATCAGGTGATGTGAAGGTTAAAATACTCTGGGCAGGTTTTGTATCTATGTTCGTCGGAGAGGGTCTTGTGAAACTCCTTGCTGTCGGTGGGAAAGACAACGGAACCATATGGTACGGCGCATACGGCGGCATTATAGAACGTGAAGTCGTTGGTGAATTATTCGTGGACAACGGCTTTCTGGTGGCCTATGAGAAAAATATAAAGCTGAAGATAGCCCTGCCAGGCGGACTATTCGCATCCATGTTCGGTGGTGAGGGAGTTGTCACCAGAGTCGTTGGAAACGGCAAAATATGGATACAGACCAGAAGCCTTAAAGGGCTGGCCGCCTGGATAAATCCGAAGTTCCGTTAGGGGAGAGTTAAATGAAGGTTGAAATAGTACAAAGGCCGGCTTCGGCCGCAGCCCGGATAACACTGAATCCGGGTGAGCATATTACCGCCGAAGGCGGCTCAATGATTGCCATGAGCGGAGACATGGTTGTGAAAACAACTACACATAAAAAAGAGGGCGGTAATGTCCTGAAAGGAATCGCCAGGACTCTCGGTGGAGAGGGACTCTTCATGAACCATTTTACCGCCGGGCCGGATGGAGGAGAGCTGATACTCGCAGCCAAGCTCACCGGAGATATGGAAACCCTGATAATGAAGGAAGATACCGCCCTCATGGTTCAAAGCGGATCGTTTGTCGCTCATGAGGATTCCGTGGATATGAGTATCAGCTGGCAGGGGATGAAGAACATCTTCTCCGGGGAAAGTTTCATATGGCTGAAGATGACCGGGTCCGGTACCCTGATTATCAATGCGTTCGGAGCCCTATACCCTGTTGATGTCGATGGGGAATACATCGTTGACACCGGTAATGTCGCGGCTTTCGAAGATACTCTTGAATATAAAATTACCAAGGCCGGAAAGAGCCTGATGTCCTCGTTCCTCGGTGGTGAAGGGCTTGTCTCCCGATTTTCCGGCAAGGGACGAATATGGTGCCAAACTCATGCAGACAGGATGTTCGGCAAGAGCCTGACCCCGTATCTTCGGCCAAAAAAGAGATAGAGAAGGATTAACAATGCAGACAGATAAAACAGATTTTCCATATACCATAGATTCATCTCCTGACTTTGCCTTTCTCAACGTCACCATTCCCGAGGGGAAAACCCTGAGGGTTGAAGCTGAAGCCATGGCCGCAATGGACACCTCAATTTCCATGAAAACAAAGATGAAGGGCGGCCTGAAGAGAATGATCAGCGGAGAAAAACTCTTCATAAACGAGTACAGCGCAGGAATAAAGGACGCGTACATCGGCCTGGCTCCCGGAACCCCGGGGGATATCGCCCATCTCTACCTGGAAAATGAAACGGTATTCGTCCAGAACGGATCATTCCTGGCCTCAGGTTCCGAAATTACTACAGGAATTGAATTTCAGGGTTTCAAAGGCTTCTTCTCCGGAGAAAAACTGTTCATGATCCGGTGCTCCGGTTCCGGAGATTTATGGTTTAATACCTACGGAGGCCTCATTGAAGTTGATGTGAAAGATCAGTACGTTGTTGATACCGGCTTCATCGTGGCCTTTAGTGAAGGTTTGAAGTACAGTGTTCAATCCGTCGGCGGAATGAAATCCCTTTTCTTCTCGGGTGAAGGGCTTGTCTGCCGTTTCAGCGGCGAGGGAAAAGTGTGGATTCAAACCAGACTAACCCGGGCTTTTGTCCGATGGGCGGATGCCTTCCGCCGTGTGAAAAAGGATAAATAAATGTCATTGAATCCCGTAATTGAAAAACTGGGACGGCCTGTACGCCTCGCCCTCATCGGAGGCGGACCCGGCTCCTTTATAGGCAGGATGCACCGCAGCGCCGCCAGGCTGGACGGCCGTTATGATATCGTCGCCGCTGTTCTTTCCTCGAACCCGGAAAGGGCCCGCAAAGCCGGCATCGAGATAGGACTCCCCGAGGATAGAGCCTACTCGGATGTGACTGCCATGCTCACAGCAGAAGCAGCCAGGGATGACGGCGCCGATGCAGTGGCCATCATGACCCCCAATAATTACCACCACCCCCATGCTGTAGCGGCCATGAAAGCAGGATTCGATGTTATCTGTGACAAGCCAATCACAAACACAATTGAAGATGCCGAGGAAATAGTTGCCACGGCAAAAGAGACCGGTCAGGTGTTCTGCCTCACCCATAATTATTCAGGTTATCCCCTGGTTCGTCAGGCAAAAGCCATGGTTGAAGCGGATGAGATAGGGGAGTTGCGCCTGGTACAGGTGGAATACGTCCAGGGCGGTAAGGCCGATGAGAGTAAAAAGGACGACCCCACCGCCCACCGGGGCTGGAAATACGATCCATCAAAGAGCGGCCCTTCCCTTGTGCTCGGAGATATCGGCACCCATGCCCACCAGCTTCTCAGATTCATAACCGGAAAAGAAATCAGTGAACTCTCCGCTGAGGTTGGAACTATCGTTCCCGGACGTATTGTTCACGATTTCACCGGGGCTATGCTCCGCCTTGAGGGCGGCGCCCGGGGAATGTTCTGGGTGACTCAAGCTGCTGCCGGAATTGAAAACAGTCTTAAAATCCGGGTTTCAGGAAACAAGGGCAGCCTTGAATGGTGGCAGGAAATTCCCCAGCGCCTGAATTACTACCCCCTGGGACAACCGGCTCAGCTTAGAACCCCAAACGGCCCGGGTACATATCCGGAATCAGCCCGGGTCTGCCGGGTTGTCGCAGGACATCCTGAAGGATTTCCCGAAGCCTTTGCCAATATTTATTCTGATGCTGCAGAGGCCATTGCCTCCCGTATTACCGGCACCGAACCCGACCCCCTTGCAATGTGGTTTCCCACAGCCGAGGATGGTCTTGCCGGAATGCAGTTTACATTCGCCTGTTTGAAATCATCCGGGAACGGAGCTGCCTGGACTTCTTTATAAAAGAGAAGGCCCCGCTCTCGCGGGGCCAATAGAAGGAGTTGAAGTTACAATGGAGGCTCTCATTCAGCACTGGAATTTACGCAGGAGAGAAAGATTCAGTTTCCTGCATAAGCAGACGTAAATCCCTTACTCACTTAATCCTTATCTCTCAGATTCCCGAAGTCAATAGCCCGGGAGTAAAAAGACTAACAATTGTTCGCTTTACAAAGCTCTATGCTATTCCGAGTAAGCCGTCAACTTGATTTCCACAAGAACATCTTTAGGCAGCCGGGCCACTTCAACAGCAGCTCTGGCAGGATAGGGAGCATTGAAGAACGTTTCATAAACGCCGTTCATAACCGTGAAATCATTCATATCCTTTAAAAATACCAACACTTCCACAGCATCGTCCATTGAGCATCCTGAAGCCTCAACTACGGCTTTGACATTATTGAGACTTTGTTCGGTCTGGGCGGCAATTCCTTCCGGTATAGCTCCGCTTCCCGGAACCAACGGAACCTGACCCGATACGAAGAGCAGATTTCCCGCCCGTATTCCCTGAGAGTAGGGTCCGAGGGCTCCCGGGGCATTCTTCGTCACTATGGCGCTTTTCATTATTGATACTCCTATGAGGAATTATACCCTTCAAATAACAGCTGAGGCAATTTTGACATTACCGGAACCTGTAATTAAATTCAGGACATGCGTTATTCAGTTGTTAATATCATTTTCTGTTTTCTTCTGACCTCCAGTGCCCTGAGTTTTGCCGATTCTCCCTTTTCGGTTCAATCTGAAAAAGAAGTATTTATTGTCTCCCCTGTAATCGAAAATTTAGAACGCCCCTGGAGTCTGGCCTTTCTGCCGGGGGACGAAGGATTGCTCATCACCGAACGAACAGGACAGCTTCTATTAATTCGTAATGGTATTTCCGCCATCGTTACGGGAACACCGGAAGCTGCCGCTATCGGCCAGGGTGGTCTGCTCGATGTGGTTCTCTCACCGAATTTCACCAATGAATCGGTGATATACCTGAGCTTCGTAGAAGAATCCAAAGGCCTCTTCGGAACAGCTGTGGCAAGAGGCCGTCTTGTAATTCCCCCCCGAGGCATGCCGAGCTTGGAAGATACGGAAATAATCTATCGTGCACTGCCAAAGAGTAACAGCACCAAACATTTCGGCTCACGGCTGGTATTTGATACCGAAGGTTTTCTCTATATGACACTCGGCGAACGGGGTTCGAGGAACCGGGCTCAGGATACCTCCGATCCATACGGGAGTGTGCTCCGGCTGAACCCCGACGGAACAATCCCGCCGGACACCCCCTTTGTCGATTCAGGCAGCCCGGAAATATGGAGCTATGGTCATCGAAACGCACAGGGAATCATACGGCATCCGCTGACCGGGGATATCTGGCTCCATGAGCACGGCCCAAAAGGCGGGGACGAGGTAAATATCATCCGGAAAGGGGCCAATTACGGATGGCCTGTCGTGACATATGGAATCAATTACAACGGCAGCATCATCTCAAGGGATACCACAGGGGACGGTATCGAAGATGCCGTAATCTACTGGGTGCCGTCCATAGCCCCTTCCGGAATGACCTTCTATAACGGTACGGCCTTTCCCGGCTGGAACGGCAATATCTTCGTTGGAGCCCTGGCCGGCAAGCATCTGCGTCGTCTCGAGCTTCGGGGGAACAAAGTGGTTCATCAGGAAATTCTGCTCCAGGGCCGGCTGGGCCGTATCCGGGACGTTCGTATGGGACCCGACGGATTCATTTATCTACTCACCGATGCGGATAACGGAGCTTTATACAGGATTGAACCGGCAAGGGAATGATTCATGGCTAAACCCAGGGCCTGAAGATTCCCGGAAATTCTCTTGTTAAATGTCAGTATGGTCAGATCCGGGTAGAACTCGGAAGCCAGTTCAATGACAACGGTATCAAGACTTATGTAGAATCTTCCAGCGTCTTCTCAAGGGCATGCCAGGCCAGGGTTGCGCATTTTACCCGGAGGGGAAATTGAACTACTCCGCCGAGGACGGCCAGATCACCCCATTCATCCAGGCGGGAGGTAGGTTCCTCACCCCGGAGAACCTTGAGAAAGATATCGATGAAAGAGCGGGCTTCTTCAGGTGTTTTACCGGGAAGGCGTTCGGTCATCAGTGATGCCGAAGCTGTGCTGATGGCGCATCCGTGGCCATCGAATCGGACCGATTCGATGCGTCCGTCGTCTCCCATACTGATTTCCAGTTTCAAGCTGTCACCACATGAGGGATTTTCATGCATATCATCATCACTGATATGTGAGAGGTCTGCTTTGTTCCGGGGAGATTTGTAATGATCGAGAATAATCTCCATATAAAGGTCATCCAGATCTCCGGAGTTCTGCTGAATCATTTGAAGTACTCCTGTACACCTTTAACGGCGGCAATCAGTTTATCAATATCCTGATGAGTGTTGTATGGAGCCAGAGAAGCCCTGGCTGTTGACGGTATACCCATCAAACGCATGGCCGGTTGGGCACAGTGATGTCCCG
>JAUUYD010000254.1 GCA_030590585.1 Spirochaeta sp. | reverse complement strand
GCTCTTTCAGATCGTTCATCAGATCCAGAATCTGAGCCTGGATAGTCACATCCAGGGCCGTAGTGGGCTCATCGGCAATCAGGAGCCTGGGGCCGCAGGAGAGAGCTGTGGCTATCATCACTCTCTGACGCATACCCCCGGAAAATTCATGTGGATAACTCTTGATACGCTTTTCAGGATCGGGGATGCCGACAAGGGTGAGCATCTCTACCGCCCTGGAAACAGCCTCCCTTTTACTCATACTCTTGTTGTGCCGCCGTATCACCTCCACCATTTGATTCTCAATGGAATAAACGGGATTAAGGGAGGTCATGGGATCCTGGAAAATCATGGATATCTCATTTCCCCGGATATCGGAGAGCTCGGATTGGCTCTTTTTAACAAGATCTTCGCCGTCGAAAATTATCTCTCCTTCCTTGATTTTACCCGGTGACTCGATGAGGCCCATGATGGACAGGGCAGTAACACTCTTACCCGATCCGGACTCCCCGACTATACCGAGGACATCTCCCTGCTTCAGGGTGAATGACGAACCGCGGACTGCGTGAATCTCGCCGAGATGGGAGAAAAAGGAGGTTTTAACGTTTTTAACTTCAAGTAAATGTTTGCTCATATCATCTATCTCCTAACCTTTCCTCAGACGAGGATCGAGGGCATCACGTAAGCCGTCACCGAGGAAGTTGAAAGACAACATGGTGACAGCGATAGCCAGAGCCGGGAAAAAGAGCTGATAGGGATATGAGAGGAGCCCGGAGAGGGCGTCATTGGCCAGGGTGCCCCAGGATGCCATGGGCGCGGAAACACCGAGACCGATGAAACCGATAAAGGCCTCAGTGAATACCGCTGAGGGTATCATCATGGTTAAGGCGACAATGATGGGGCCAATGGCATTGGGAATAAGATGCCGGGCAATAATATGACCACGATTCACTCCCAGTGCACGGGCAGCCAGGACGAATTCCTGCTCCTTCAGGGAAAGCACCTGGCCTCTGACCAACCGGGCCATAGTCACCCAGTACACACTTCCCAGGGCAATGGTCATGGTCCACAGCCCCCGGTTTCCCACCAGTACCATGATAAGAATCACGTAGATGATAAGGGGTATCGAGTTCAGAAGATCAACAAAGCGCATCATAAGGTTGTCGGTCCGACCGCCCTCGTAAGCGGCAATACTGCCCCATACCACACCTACCAGAAGGTTCACCAACGTGGCCACGAAGGCGATGGTGAGGGATATTCTGGCACCGTAGATGACTCGGATGAGCAGGCTTCTACCCACCACGTCACTACCGAAGGGGTAGGTTTTATTCCCCACCTTCTTCCAGGACTCGGTGATTTCGTCACCGCCGTTTATCGAGAAGGTGTAGTCGTAGTCAGCGTCCTTACCGGGGAGCAGGTTGTAGGAGAAATTCAGATCTACCGAAATATCGCCGTCAACGTAGGTGTAGATCTTGTTCACTGCATCCTTCTCTTCCACTGCCAGCCGGGAGATAATCTCACCCTTATCGCTGATGCGAAGGAGCTTGTAATCCCGGGTGAGAAAGACATTGTAATCGTCGGCAACATGGTAGATGTCAAGCCGGGGGGGCACATTCGAGAAATCCAGGTTCTGATCCGAATAGGACCGCTGAAAGAACATAGGACCGAAGGTGGCAGTAAAAACAATGAGTATCACACCCACAAGGCCGGACATGGCCAGCTTGTGATTTTTCAGCCGGCGCCAGACGTCCTGCCAGTAGGTAAGGGATGTCCTCATAATCTCCTGATCAGCGCTCTCTTCTTTGGAGATGAATTTAAAAGCATTGGCTTCCATAGCTCAGCCTGCCTCCTTCTCGAATTTGATGCGGGGATCGATGAGGGCGTAAATGACATCTACGAGATATACCATCATTACATAGAACGACGCGTAGAGCACTGTAACTCCTATAATGACGGTATAGTCCCGGTTGGTAACACTATCCACGAAATAACGGCCAATGCCCGGAATAGCAAAGATCCGCTCCACTACAAAGGAGCCGGTCATGATGGCCGCAATGGTGGGTCCAAGATAGGTGACAACCGGGATAAGGGCATTCTTCATAGCATGCTTGCCGATAACCGAGAAGCGCTTGAGTCCGTTGGCCCAGGCGGTACGGATATAGTCCTGCCGCAGCACCTCCAGCATGGAAGATCGGGTGAGCCGGGCCACGAAGGATAGGGAATAACCGCTGAGGGCAATCATGGGACCGATATAGGAAAGCGGTGTTTTCAGGCCATATGTGGGTACCCAGCCCAGTTTGCCGGCAAATATAAATATATACAGTGTGGCCAGGACGAAACTCGGGACAGTTACCCCGAGGGTTGCCATGAACATCACGAAGTAGTCGATGGGTTTATTCTGCCGCAGCGCCGATATGATGCCTACCGGAACGCCGAGAGTGATGATGAGCAGGATGGCAAGAAGGCCTACTTTGGCGGTAAGGGGAAAACCGCTGATAATAAGCTCATTCACCGACACACCGATCTTGGAAAAAGACGGGCCGAGATCAAAGGTCACCAAGCCTTTCATATAATCAAAGTACTGGACGATGAGTGGAGCGTCCAGATTGTATTTAGCGTTCAGGGAACGCATGATTTCCGGAGGTACGGGACGTTCCCGGGTGAACGGCCCGCCGGGGATGGCGCGCATCATGAAAAACGTCACCGTCGCAATCAAAAAAATCGTGAACAGCGAATGAATGAAGCGCCGTAAGAAGTAGTTTCTCACAATGAGGTCTCCTTGGCCTGAACGGAAGGCACGGGTACGGTTGGGTCAGGCTCAAAAAAAATTCGGGCCGCCCCCTTTAGGGAGCAGCCCGAAGAATGCGTGGTTCTCTATCGCTCGATATAAGCGGAAGTGAAGTCGAGGGTTCCGAGTACGGAACGTTTCCAGTTCTTCACCTGGGGAGAGGAAAGATAGGAATCGGTGTAGTGATACACAGGAATGATGGGCAGCTCGGTCATCAGGATGTCCTGAGCGGCGTAGAGAGCATCGAAATGCTCGGCGCCGACGGTCTGATTGGCCTTGGAGACCAACGCATCATATTCCGGGTTGTTGTAGTTGGGATCGTCATAGGCGTTGTTGCTCTGGAAAATGGCCAGCAGGCCCATGGGGTCCAGGAAGTCGGTGAGCCAGCCGCCGCGGGAGATTTCATAATCGCCTTGAGAACGGGTGTCCTGGAACACGGCCCATTCCTGGTTCTCGAGATCGCACTCGATGCCCAGGTTGGTTTTCCACATTTCCTGAACCATCTCTGCCACAAGCTTATGGCCTTCGCTGGTGTTGTACATCAGGGTGAACTTCGGGAAGTCTGCGCCGTCGGCATAGCCGGCTTTGGCCATGAGATCCTGAGCTTCGGCGTACCCGGCATCGTCGGTGGAGATACCGTAAGTACCGGCAGTCTCGAAGAAGTCTTTACCCTTGTGGTCGGGCATGCCCGGGGGTACAAAACCAGCTGCTGGAACCTGGCCGCCGGCGAGAACCTCAACGATCTTTTCGCGGTCGATGGAAAGAGCGAGAGCCCTGCGAACGTTGGGATCCTGCCACTGCTCAAGGTCCATATTGAAGTTATAGTAGTAGGTACCCAGGAGCGGGAAGATGTAGTACTCAGGTTCCTCAGCTATCAGCCGGGGAACTTCCGAGGGAGGAACAGTGTTGAGGAAATCAAACTCGCCGTTCTGGTAAGCCTGGTAGGCTGTGGACTGATCGTTGATGAAGGCGATGTTGATAACATCGATGCCCACGCTGTCGGCGTTCCAGTAGTTGGGGTTCTTCTCGATTACCATGCCTTCGCCGATGGTGTAATCGGTAACCATGAACGCGCCGTTGCCCACAAAGAGCTCGGGACTCTGCGCCCAGATTCCGTCTGCGCCTGCTTCAACGGCAGACTGCTTGACGGGATGAAAATGGTAGAAAGACATCAGGGAAGGGAAGTAGGCGGTGGGATTCTTCAGATTTACCTGGAGGGTGTTGTCGTCCAGTGCCTTGACACCGACGTCTTCCACGGAGCCTTCGCCTTCAGCTGCTTCCTGAGCGCCGACAACATTGGTGTATTCCCAGATCCAGGAGTACTCGGACGCGGTGGCCGGATCTATGGCCCGCTTCCAGGAGTATTCGAAGTCATGGGCAGTCAGATCGGAACCGTCGGACCACTTGGAATCACGGAGTTTGAATGTGATGGTTTTGCCGCCGTTGGACAGATCCCAACTTTTGGCAATACCGGGAAGGACTTCACCATTCTGCTCACGGACCAGGCCTTCGAACAGCTGGTTGCCCACATCACCGCCGTCACTGGCGCCGTTGAGGCCCGGATCGAGGGTTTTGGGACCGGCAGAGCCGAGGTTCCAGTTCATGTAGGACGCAGCTGCGGCCTCTTTGTCATTACCGCCGTTTGCAAAAACGGCAGGTGCGAGGATCAATACGGCTAATGCGAAAATTAATACTTTCTTCATAAATAGCCTCTCCTTAATTAGTATTTGCAGTAAATATAACCTGTGAATCAACCTGTTGTCTATTACGATTTGTATATGCAGAAATCAATACATCAGGTTTGGTCGGTATCCACAGTTTTTGATATTTCTTTATATAGAAACACTTTGGATAAATGCGGAATATTTATTCTGTATCATTTTCAAGCAATACCAATAATTCTCTTTGGACGAGGGTTGGAAACTGCATTAATCATTATGTCAAAAATAATTAAACCCTATTC
>JAUUYD010000472.1 GCA_030590585.1 Spirochaeta sp. | reverse complement strand
CTGGGTATCAGCCTCTTCTGGGGAGCTCTGGGTGCGGCCGTCCTTGTGGTTATCGGCATCGGATTGATTTCCCGCCGAGGACAGCTCGGTGAAGATGCGGCTATCGGGGTGGTGTTTGCCGGATTTTTTGCCCTGGGAATTCTGATGCTCAGCAAGGTGGCCACATTCAGCGATCTAAGTCACATCCTCTTTGGAAATATCCTGGGGGTATCCCGGGGAGATCTGATAATCATGGCGGTTGTTGTCGCCATCGTACTGGGGGGAACGGCTCTCTCCTATAAGGAAATCCTCACCGCTTCTTTCGACCCGGCTCACGCCTCGGCCATCGGGCTGTCTCCTGAACTGGTTCGTTACATCATCCTCACCATGCTGGCCCTGACAACGGTGGTGGCAATACAGACCGTGGGTGTCGTTCTGGTTCTGGCTCTTTTGGTGACCCCTGGCGCGGCGGCGTCGCTGGTCTCAAGGCGGCTCGGGCGAATCATAATTCTGTCGTTGATAATGGCGGTAACGGCAACCATCATCGGTTTTTACGCTTCTTACTATGCCGATGTGGCTTCAGGTCCGGCGATTGTTCTTACTCTCACGCTGATGTTTGTTTTATGCGGGTTGTATTCGGTTTTGAGGAAGAGCCTTTAAGCTGCTAATCGATCGAAAAAATCTCAATGGATTCATCTTCCCTTATTTGTGGATCTGATCAAAACAAATGATTATTTAACGATACCATACATTGCAATAATATTTTCAATAGCTGTATTTATTTGCAGGTTATGGCATGGACCGAGAATAAAATCCGGTATTATTCCGGCCCAGGGTTCCAACAACCATATCAACCTCATGTTCCACAATTTTACAGTTCCCTGCGGTAAAGAGATCTGATTGTCCACAGCGCTGTGGAAACAGACCCGAGCTCCAATTGTACTTTTCAGCTCAGTCAAATTCCAATCACAACAACGCAATTGAACCGGGTTGAGCAGATCGATGCCCATATCCGACAAATCATTCAGGGGAAGCCTGTAATCCCCATTATCATGGTGGAATACTTTGATTCCATGAGTAGAGCGGTATAATGGATACAGGGGGAACCACAATATCTTCACCACTCTGCCTGGATGAAAAGATACTGTAAGCTTCAGCGATATTCTGTCTGATTTTCCATATGTGTTCAGATGTAGTGGGATTGTCCGCTACATAAACTACTGTAGCATCGGCTTTTTCACAAAACTCATCAAATTGCTCATATTCAGTTTCAGCCTGTTTTTGTGCTTAGTGAAGTGTCTTGACCTAGTAGACCACATCAGCTTCAGATGGCCCTGAATTTATACAATTCTAATTTTCATTCAGATCACTTTACTATTGACATGTAATCAATATTGAATTACTTTCTTTTAGTGTACCGTGTGATCATCAAGAAGAAAATTCTCAAAAATGTACAAAAGATGCCCAAAGCAGGGCAACTTGATTTTTACGACTTGATAGAGGATTTGAAGGCAAACGGTCCAATCCAGAAAGGATGGCCAAATTTCAGTCCGCTTGATGCAAACAAAACAAGATTCCATTGCCACCTGGATTACAGATGGGTTGCTTGTTGGAGTGTTCTACCGGACGGTGATTTGGAAATAGAGGTGTATTATGCTGGCAGTCGTGAAAAAGCCCCATATTGAAATTACTGCGGAAAAGATTCCGGAGAAATTGCTCATTTTTCTAAAAGAGAATTATAAAAGTGTTGAGCTTATCGATGAGGATGAAGAATTCCTTGATATTTCCATCACGAAGTGGTATCAGGATATTGCCAAGGACAGCTCCCCAGGAACAACGCTTAAGCGATATCGAAAAAGAGCCGGAATGACCCAAACCGAACTTGGGATTAAATTGGGAATACTTAAACAAAATGTTTCAGCAATGGAGCGGAATGCCCGAGGTATTAGTAAATCGACAGCTCATAAGTTAGCAGAGATTTTTCTTACAGACCCAGGGCGGTTCATCTAAATTTCCGACGAGGTGATTCCCAAGCGAATGCCGGGATCGTTCCTCGCTGCGCTGCGGTACGACCCTAAATATGAGCGGAATACAGCGGGTTCGCAAAGCGAACTTGCGAGCAGTGAACTTGTTCATTCTTTCGGGATCGTTCCTCGGCTCTCGCCTCCGGTACGACCCTTGATCCGAATAAGCGCCGGGAAAGTATGGTTTCATACCCCGCGGCTCTGCCGCGGAACAGAGAGTCGCTTGAGCGACTTCGGGTCCAGGGCTCTGCCCTAGTTCTACTGATACCATTCAATGGTTCTCGCCACACAGAACGTAAGCAATTATTGATTCAAAATGACCATCTCGTTTTTTTCGTCCAACTCTGAAGAGTATCTCACCCTTCGGGAAAGATACTCTCCTAAGCGTTATACGCTGATCACCAATATTATCTCTATCTCAAGCGGAAGGCTACTTCACCCAGTAAATCAATATATGGGATCTACATCACTCGGGAACACAACTCTTCACCTTACTCAGGATTATTATATACCCCGCGGCCGAAACGAACTGCATAAAATCTTTGAACATCACTTTACGGACTTCTGCGAACAGTATGATGAGAAATACGCTGCAAAGTACGGCATGTTCCGGCTTGATCGAATCCAACAGGTCGGAGAGCAGTTTTCCACATGCGGTGACTATCTTAAAGGGATCGTGAGAATTAGGTGTACTAATCCTGAGTGTGGCCATGATTATTTCCGGTCCTTTTCCTGCAAAGGGTTTTATCTATGTCCATCCTGGCCAGAAACGGACATTACGATTCGCCGAACTATGTGTAAATCATTTTTACGGGCCCGATGCCGCCCGTCATACAGAAACTCTCGCGGCAGAACCTGCAATTACTGCTATGCAGTATACTCCGGAAGCAGGTACACCTTCTGCTTTAGCGAAGATCGATATGCCGAAAATGTTCCAGGATGCTGGAAAACCGGTTTATAT
>JAUUYD010000448.1 GCA_030590585.1 Spirochaeta sp. | reverse complement strand
TTATTGTCCGCATGGAAAACCAGGTGAATGAGATGACCCTTCTTCTGGAAGAAGGGGAGGCCGGGGAGTGATTCTCAGGCGGCGTCTGAAACCCAGGGTGAACCTCGATCTCACCCCGTTGATTGACGTGGTGTTTCAGTTGGTCATTTTCTTTATGATTTCCAGCGTTTTTAACACGGCGCCGGGGATTCAACTCGATCTGCCGGATTCGTCAACCAGTGAAGCCGTTGAAGTAACGGAAATCCGCATAACAGTCGCAGGCCCTGAAGAGCTTTACCTCAACAGGGACCTGGTGGCTCTCACATCCCTTGGGGAGACCTTGAGGGACTGGAAAGAGCAGGGGCGTCTGGCCGATGATACCGCCGTTCTGGTGGAAGGCGGACGAACGGTACCTTATGAAACAATTATCACGGTTCTTGACGAGATAAGAAAAGGCGGTGTCGATGCTGTCAATCTTATAACCTCTCCTATCATGGAGGAACCATGATAGAGGCTGCAAAGGATGCGGCCGTTCTTCAGCCCGCCCGTATCGGAGCGGCTGGAGAATCCCTCAGACGCCGAATCAACAGGCGGAATCTTTTGGCTGCCATTGGAATTGCTTTACTGTTTCATATTCTCATCGTTTCAGGTTTCTGGCTGATCGACAGGATGCGGATACGTGATATCGGAGAATGGTCGGGACCGATACTGGTGAAAATCGGTGTTCCGGATGCAGCTGAATCACCGGCAGCGGATCCCGGTGTACTGCCTGAGCAGCAGGATGAGCCTCAGGATATACCTGTTCTGGAGAATACTTCAGAAACAGTCCCCGAGGCCGTTCCGGAAGAGAGTACTTCAACTCAGCCGGATAATACCGCCGATTCCACCAGGCCCCAAGAGGATAAACCTGTGTCGGATTCTTCGACATCTGAGAGCAGACCAGCTCCCGAGCCGGTTCCTGCAAGGGTAATGGGGAGTGAAGACGGGAATAATTACCTGATTGATTTTGAAGGTTCGGATGGCGAGGTGGGGCGTACAATGGGTGTGTACATTCTCGATTACATGCCTCTTCCCGAAGTAATCGAAGCACACTTGATGGATGCGATTACTGTTCCGGAGAACTCCAAGTATTTAAGCCCTGAATTAATACGCGATGAGATTCTTAAATACTGGGAGCCCGTCCAAGGTAAATATATTAAAAGGCGGGGAAGCGCGGGAGTGGTTCCTCTTGAGGACCGGCCATATTACTGGAGTCGTCTCAGAAAATATCTGAATTACAATATGGCTGACGCGGATTGGCGTTCTTCAAACATGCGGCCGGTGGTTATTGAATTTACCGTTAATCCCTCAACCGGTGCCAGGGGTGCGGAACTCACCAAAATCGATATTGTAACTCATACCAATGATCCGCAAATAGATGAAGCCATTCTCTATGGTTTGATTCGCGGCGTTTATTTCAACGATACAGAAAAACCAATTAAAGGCCGAATCAAATACGAATTCGACCGCTGAGTAATCACCGGAGAATAATTACGAAATCCTTCCTCCCCTTCAACTTGCTTCACACCGGCCCCTGAGGGTAATGTAATACATGGCACTCAAGGCAGTAGGATTCGACATTGACGGTACTCTTTATCCCGATTATCGGGCTCGATGGCGGTCACTGCCGTTTTTCATGTCTCATTTTCAGACGATTTTTGCATTTTCACGTACCAGGAAGCGTATGAGACTCGAAACTGATGATTTCGAGGGGACAGAAAATGCCGGTGATATGGAAGTCTCAATCTTTGCCGAGGAACGGGGCTGTTCCCTTGAAAAGGCCAGGGATATACGGGACCATATTCTTTACAGAGGATGGGAAAAATATTTTCGCGGTATGAAAATATATCCGGATGTTCGAAAATCGTTACTCAAGCTCAAGGCCTCAGGTTTGAAACTGGCGGCGCTTTCGGATTTTCCTGTTGGCAGAAAACTTGATTATTTCGGTCTGGAAGGCATTTTTGATGTTATTCTGGGTTTTCCTGAATCAGGCCGCCTTAAACCCCGGCCTGAACCCTTTCTTCTGATGGCGGAAAAATTGAAGTTCAATCCGGATGAGATTCTCTATATCGGGAATAAACTTGATTATGATGTACGGGGTGCTGAAAATGCCGGGATGCGCGGTGCCCTCATCGGTCCCCCGGGGCGAGGGGCCCCGATGGATGTGACGAAATATTTCGATTATCGTCACATGACCGAAAGCATTCTTTCCGAGGTGGTAAAATGACATTCAACTTCGACGGTGGAGACATCATGATCATTCTTCTGGTGATCATAGCCTTTATTCTATACCGCCGGTTCGACCGTACCGGACGTTCTTTGGAAAAAGTACGCAGGTACGCGGATAAGTCCAAGTCCGATCTTGACGTCATTGTCAGGGAAAGGGAGCTGGGTTTAAAAGACCTTGCTGTCGATCTGGAGGTTCAGGAAAAAACCAATCGGGAAATCCTGGCCCGGGCCGAGGCTGCCCGGGAGGAAATCATGTCCAGGGCGGAAGAACTTGAAAGCCGGGTTGAGCGAATTGAAGTTCATGAACGGGCTTTGGAAGATCTTAATGAACTGGCTCTCCGGGTGGATGAAAACCTATCCCGCCTCAAGGATGAATCTTCCTATGTTGATGAAGTGGGAACACGGCTGAGTGATGTAAAAGAAAAATTCTCAGGGCTGGCCGAGAAAGATGTTTCCAGATTTGCCGCGTTTCGTGGGGAAGTCATGGGTAACTTTGGTAACGACCTGGGTGAAATGAAAACGAACCTGGACGAATCCGGCCGTCAGTTGGCACTGTTCAGAGAAACCCTGGAGAGCCTGAATGCCCGACGTGATGATGAGGTTACCGGAAAACTGTCTGAGTTCAGGGACAACCTCGAACAGGTTGAAGAAGATTTCAGAGAGCGGCTCCGCAAGGTAGCCGAAGAGGGAGCCCGGCTTGAAGACGATGCCTTTACAGCTCTGAATGAGAAAATTGAGGCTCGTTCCGATCGACTTGAGAATAACTGGCTTGGCGGTATGAATGAGTTGAAGGATGAGGTTTCAACAACCGCGCTGGAAATTCAGGAATCCCTGACTGATGCAAGACTGGCTATGGAAAACTGGGAATCTGAGAGTTCCAG
>JAUUYD010000184.1 GCA_030590585.1 Spirochaeta sp. | reverse complement strand
TTCTGAACTGATCCTGTCTCGATAAGGATTCTGTACGGCCGAACAGAGCCCAGTCCTTCAATAGAATCCGGGATTTCTCTTCCAGCGTCATTCTGCATCTGTCTGTTTCCGAATCCCGTATTCTTCGGCCGAACGTAGAATTTTCTCAGCTCGGAGAATCACCGGCCGGTCAATCATACGGCCTCGATCAGCGGTGGCACCACTACTCATAGTAGATGCCTTCTCAAGTATTTGACGGGCAGCGGTTACTTCTTCAGGACTATGAGTGAACAGTTTGTTAACAAGATCAATCTGATCCGGATGGATACATGATTTTCCATTAAATCCAAAGCTCTTTGCCCTGAGAGTATCAGCTTCAAGTCCGGCTTCATCATCAAGAAAACCCCAGACCGTATCAATTGCACTATATCCGAAAGCGGCTGCTGCAGAGGCTATACGGCTGCGCGGATAATCAAGAGAAAATAAATCCGGGCCCCTTTGTATCCCGACAGAGGTGCAGTAATCTTCAGCGCCGAATGAATACGAGCGGATTCGCGGTGAGCTGTTGCCTATTATAAATGCATTTTCCACACCTGACGGTGTCTCCAGAATGCATTGAAGCACAACATCACCAGAAGCGATGCCGTTTTTTTCTTCAATTATACCTATCAGATCGCAAATTTTACGAATTTGATCCGGATGTTCCACTTTGGGAATTCGTACAATTCGAGCTCCAGCGGGAATCATTTCTTCCAGATCCTTCATCCAGTCATCAGTGTCCGGACCATTGATACGAACAGCTGATATTCCAACAGGTACAATCTGTTCCATAAAGGCCTGGGCCAGTAATAATCGTGCTTCCTGCTTCCTGTCCGGGGCTACTGCATCCTCCAGGTCGAAGACCAGACCATCAGCTCCATACAGACCGGCATTGATAATCATTTTCGGGTTATTTCCGGGACAGTATAGATAGCTTCTCATATGTCAGATCCCGCTTCTCTCAATGCTGTAACAGCTGAACGAACCCTGGCACGAAGGACAAAATCCAGAGCTTGATTATCCTCGATATGAACCAGGCCCTTAGTTACTTTCAACCTGGAAAGTTCCTCCTCGGCGGCCAGATTAAGAGCACGGCCGTAAAGCCCCGAAACCGAAGAACTGATCTCTACACTCAACGGACCAGGCTCATCAATTATCCGTACAAGCACATCCTGTTTGGTTAAATACCCCGCGGTATGTTCCACTTATTCTAAAGTTCCCTGCAGTTCAGTGAGAGAAAACGGGTTCGTCCTCCATCCAACTTGGCTAAACCTGCCATGCCGGAAATCAGGGGGGTCTCATCTGTATAACTCAGTACTTCAACATCATTGATAGAACAGAGCATTACACCTCCTCGTACTTCAGCTGAAAGGCAGTATTCTTTACCCATTTCCCAGGGATATTCAATCTCTGCCAACAGCTTCAAATCATGGTCTTTCTTATAGAGTTTCACCATGTTTTCTCCTGACAGACCGAAGAAGTAACCGGTTTCCATTCCTCCGGAACGAATCATAATGAGATGGCTGTCTCCATATTCCGGAACCAGTAGAGCCTTTACCAGGCAGTCTTTCTGGTAATAAGAACCGGAACAAAGATAAAAACCATCCTGAGTCAGTACATGCAGGCTTTTCTGCTCTAACTCCCAGAATCCTCCTACACAGGAACAGCGGCTTAATCCTCCGAACTCCTTTTTTTCAAACTCGAATTCGATGGAGAATTCCTTTTTTCCTGTAACTTCAAACTCATGGAAATATAAATGCCCAAGATATTTCTCGCTGTCAAAATTGGTAATCAGCAGCCCTGCTTCATCGACGGCAAATGGAACTTGAGGTATTGTCCATGTAAGTTCAAATTCAGTCCCGGGCTCGGGGAAAATATAAGCACCGTTAAAAATTTCCTTGCTTTCACTGTCTCTGACATAGGGAGCAACTGCTATCCTCTGACCGCTCATTTTTTCCACTTCCGCTTTTATCCGCAGAGTTTGCCCCGGGTATACCAGAGCTGTGAAAGTCGGAGAATATCGCTGGTCGTCAAAATCAGCCTGCCGGTAATAGGGTTTATAGAAGATTCGGGCTGTATCCCCCCGTACCAGCCGATCCAACAGAATCGAAACACATCCTTGTTTCTGAAAATCCTCTCCCACCCCTATAGGGGCAAGGTAATCAGATGAAGTTCGCAATCCGGATGTTGCACCAGGCAGGGAGAAATCAAAATATAGATCGTCGGAAAACGCACCATTTCTCCATTCATCCGGAACGGATTCAGATATTTGCTCAAGTCCAAGAATCGCCATCTCCCTGGCCGCTGTAGGTAAATCGATGATATTCAAGGCTCCGGAAATACTGCTGGCTGCATGAAAATCATTTATGGGCCGGCGATACCTCAGCGGAATTTCTTCCGGACCGTTCATAACCCCAAGAATAGCACCGACGTTCCCGGCGTTGCAGTCTGTGTCCCAACCGCACATTGTGGCAATCTCAATAGTCCGGGCAAAATCCCCCACACCGTAATACAGGGCAAGGGCACATACACCGGCATTCGGTATCATATGGCAAACACCGGGATAGCGATCGTAACCGAAATCGCTTTCCAGAAAATCCCTGCAGAGCCGCCAGTCTTCGGGATGTTTCCGATGAAAATCACGGACCCCGGTAACCACCCGGGTATATTCGGAATCTTCTGGAATCCACTTCAGCGCTTCATCAATAATGAGAGGAATTTCCCGGTGAGTAAAAGCCAGGGAGATACATACGGCAATGAAGATTCCGCCATAAATGCCGTTTTGGTCGTGACTGACGCTGGCGGCCATCCCGGCATAATGAGCGGCTTTCTCCGGATTATCCGGAAATACCCAACCCCAGGAATCGATGAAAATCTGTCCGCCTATCTGCTCCGCGATGGAATAACCGTTCACCTCGGCACTGCCTGAGGCCGGGGCATCCATACCGGATTTCAAGTTCAGGTAGGCGGTGTGTTCCGTGCTTCGACCGTAACCGCCCCACCAATAGAAACCGATGCCTTCCCGAGTGTAGTTCAACCAGGTCCGCCCGATCTCTTTTTCCGTTATCGGTCCCTCATAATCCATAAGAGCACGGATAAAAAACAACGGTCCGTTCACGTCATCATCGGCGGCGAAATTCTTATAATTCTTCACATAATCTGTGATTTCACCATAAGTATCTCTGATACGCTTGTATGTCCATATCGTCGGTTCCACCGGTGCGCCCAGGCGGACTCCAACACACTTGCCCAGAAGCCCGCCGTATACCTGTTCCAGATATCGTTTCTTATCCAATTCTCTTACCTCTGCTCTTATCTCAATACAAAAAGAGGAGCCCGGAAATTTGTACAACCCCCGGGCTCCATGATACTACAAATATGAGCGTTAATTCAGAACCGAATTCGCGTATTCGGTCACCTTGTCGCCTCCGAGTTTATACCACTCGGCAACATAGTCGTCAAACTTGTCGATGGAGTACTCACCGCTGATAATTTTGAAGCTGTACTCCTTGTAGAGATTGCCCAGGGCATCCCAAGTCGGCGACAGTTCTTCGGGAATGGGGAAGTCAGGATCGCTGACTGCATAGTCAAGGATAAAATCCCAACCCTTCATGCCGGCAGGTCCCAATAGAGGAGTCGGAGCATCCCAGCTCATCACTTCATGAAACCTGGGCCACCAGTCGCCTTTTTTATCGGTCAACACCACGGTGTTCCCTTCCATGTTGTAGTGAACGCCTTCGATTCCATAACGTTCCATGAACTGCCCCTCATCGCTTGCCAGGAATTCCAGAAGTTCAAACACCAGATCAGGGATTTCAGAGGTGGTACTGATCGCCCAGCCACGGGTTTCTTTTGCGGATGAAACCGCGTATCCCCGGCCTACACCGTCTGCAGGGGGAAGTGCCACAAGTCCGACACCATGTCTATCCATCAGTTTGTTTTCATAGATATCCAGAACAATACCTGCGGTACCGAAGACTCCGGCTACCTTTTCAGTGTAGAGCTTGTCCTCCATGGTGTCCCATTTGGTAGTGATGTATTCGTTATCCAGAATGCCTTCGGCATAGAGTTTCTGATAGAACGCCAGTTTATCTTTTTCCGCCTGAGAAACCTTGCTGGAAACGTACTTGCCTTTCTCTTTTACCCAGGTGGCCGTAACACCGAAAGCCTGATTGAAGGTAAAGTCCATCCGGCCCGTATTCCCGGTATCGGTAATAACCGCCGCATCGGGATGATTTTTCTTGATGGAGCTGAACAGTTGGTAGTAATCGTCCACCGAAACGGGGATTTTACCACCCGCTTGATTGAACCAGTCTTCCCGGATTACCAGAGTCCTGGCACGGGGGGGCGCGAGCCAAAGCAGGTAGGGGTAGTTGGCAAGGCGCTCTTTATTGAAGTCCATCAGAACATCCCGCATCACATCGGAACCGGCAATGTAGTCGGTCATATCCATAAGCAGACCCTGTTTGGCCATGACTTCATCGCCTCCCTGGAAGTAGATGAGATCGGGGATGTCACCGGCCATGAGCATCAGGTTCAGTTTCTCACCATAGGCACCTTCTGGAACAGATACCAGTTCCAGTTTTACTTTTTTACCGGTGGCGGCTTCAAACCCCGCCTCAATATTCTGTAGATGCAGAACATTCATTTCATCATCCGGAGAGAAGTCCTTACCGACGATCCGAATGGTCGTCACATCACTGCTTACCGCGGCAGCTTCATCCTGATTACCCGCGGCGAAAAGACCTGAAACCGACATTGCCAGAATCAGACAAGAAAGAAGAATCTTTTTCATAATTAAACCTCCTATGAAAATAGAAACCCACCGCCCCACCTGGGCGGAAATAAAAACCTACTCTTTAACCGATCCCTGTAGCCTGCCCTTCACGAAATAACGGAGTACAAAGGGATAGAACAGAAGGATCGGAACAATTGCCAATATAATCAGGGATGCCTTTAATGCCTTGAATTCGATAAATGCCGCACCCGTAGACTGAAGGTAGTTTGTGGCCCCGATAAAGGATGCTTTCTCCATGGAGATGATCAGCTCTCTTAAGATCACCTGCAGCGGCCACTTGCTTTCGCTGGACAGATAAATCATGGCCCGGAAGTATTCGTTCCAGTGGAATACGCCATAGAAAAGACTGATGGTGGCGATTCCCGCGACACTGACGGGCATCACAATCTTGAAGAGTATCTGGACATTCCCGTATCCATCCAATCGGGCGGCTTCCAGCATCGATTTCGGAACCATATCGAAGAAACGCATCATGATGATGAGATAGTAAGGATTAACCGCCTTGAACAGGATTACAGAGGCATATGTGTTCAGCAGATGCAGGTCTCTCATCAGAAAGTAGTCCGGAATCAAACCGCCTTCGAAAATCATGGTAATGACTATCATGATCATGAAAAAACTGCGGCCTACAAGATTCCGTTTTATCAGGACATACGCGCCGATGCTTGTGAGCAGAATGTTAACCACCA